>NZ_MCUF01000018.1:39864-103768 GCF_002873615.1 Shewanella sp. 10N.286.51.B7 | reverse complement strand
CCATGTCTGGACTCACGTAATTTTCTTGCTTACCTCATTTCAAATTGAACATTCAAAGAAGATCAAAAGCACCCACGCAACTTGAGTAATTTAGCTTTTTAAATTGTCACAAATATAGTCAAATCGAAGAGATAATAATCCCAGTGTAGATGCAGCAGCGAGCTTCTGACTGCCAAGGATGGCGGGAATGTCATTATTTGTCGGGAACAAATATGACCAAAACATGGATGTTTTGGCAGAGCTTACATGGACGTACTTGTAGCGTCTCGCAGCTGTATCTGCACATAAGCCTGCGGCAGGCAATGGATTAGATAGAAGTAATGGTCTGCTGTAACTGAGCCAATATAAATGAAATATAGAATTGGTGACCTTAAACGTTTTTGTCCCGTTGAGAGTTACAGCCGATAAGCAGTACAGATAAATAACAAGCCCATTGACCTACTTTTGTTAATCGATAAGTGACTGCTGCTGATTACTTCAGATAAGGCATCAATTTCAATGCTCACTTTGCAAATATTTGTGCTCGTTTATCCAATACCACTCTGGTAGAGTGCTTATAAATCAATCGCTTTACTTTAGTAAGGCTTAAATAATAGGTTTATTAAATGTGCATGCGCGTTTGCCAAATAAACGCGCATGCGCACTATACAAATGTTAAATGGGTATTCATATCAAATTTGATTCTAATTTATTTGATATCTGAATAAATTGATTGCATTTAGTTTTATAAAAGTGTCTAATCAACTGGAAGTTAACATATATGTTAACTATACTAATTGAGAACAATATAGAGTGACAGAGAAGCTTAAAGATAAACACGTAGGCACACATTTCACAGTGGAGCATTGCGATAAAGCCTTAGAGAGTTTTGAGAGTGCGTTACTAAGTGTTTCTCCTCATAAAAAGAAGAGAACAGTTAAAAATGCAATCATTCAGCTTATTGAGCGTTTAGCCAATGGCAAGAGAATGTCTAAGGAGAACTTTCCGCAGGAAGGTAATTTACCTGAGGGAAAAGGGAAGTTTAATGCATTTAAGAAAATACCAGTTAGAGCTTATTGTTGGTTATCAACAAAACATCCAAATACGTACTTTATAAGTCATTATACCTATAAAGACCAACAGAAACTCGATAAAAGAGATACTGAAAAAGTACATACGAATTGGAAGAGTAAGGAGAAATAAATATGAGTGCAAAAGATATGTTTTACTCGAAAGGTAAACACTTCAGTAATGCTGATGAAAAAGCGTACGCTAGAGAAGACCTTGTATTCAATGTTACTGAAGATTTATTATTAATGCTTGAAGATCTATCTCTTTCTAAAGCAGAACTTGCGAGAAGGCTTGGGAAATCAAAGTCCTATGTTACGCAGGTGTTAAGTGGGTCTAGGAATATGACTTTAGGTTCGTTCTCAGATATATGTTTCGCTTTAGGTTTCAAACCTGAAATTAAACTACCAGTAGAGCCTGCACAACCAAATCAAACAGGTTGGGTAAAATCAGGCAAACAAACATTTACGAACAAAATTCTGCGTAAAGAAAAAACGCAGAAAGTTTATCTTGCTTATGATGCCGAATGGTCTAAGAAAAAGGTCGCTTGATGACACCTGAAATAAAAAAATGTGCAGATAATCTATTAATTCAGTCTGTCACATTAAAAAACTTATATGTAAACCTTTGTGATGAACTTGATTCGGAAGACTTTGAAGATCGCTACTTGGAAAATTCTCAAGAGCTTAAAGGCTTGAAAATGTATAAAAGTTTAGAAATCGAAGAAGGAAAGTGGCTTTATAAACTATATACAGTAATTGGAATAAGGTTTGTATCCGATGAAGATTTTGAAAATGAAGATACAGGTACTTCAATTGAGCCTCTTCTGGAAATTAGGTCAGAGTTTGTAGCACAATATGAATCACCTTGTGAGTTATCTGAAGATGAAATTAATCAATTTGGAGAGCAACATGTCTTCTATCACGTTTGGCCATATTGGAGAGAAGTACTTCAATCATCTTGTGCCCGTTTAAATATAAATCCAATAACAATCCCTCCATTAAGAGTTTAAACCCATTTAACAAGTTGCTTAAACGGAATAAAAACAGTTGGTTATCGCTTCGCGATTTTAACCAACCATTTTTATCCGCTTAGCAAAGCGTTACCACATATCAGGTCGCCATACTTTCCCTAATGGAAGTTGTTGCTTTCAGAGTTTCAGCTTTAAATTATTTCTGCCCAAAAGTATGTTTGAAAATGATCAAACTTTAATATGGTCGTACACTTCTCTGTCGTATTTTTTGCTATTTCTTCTGACTTAATCGATAGAGTCGGGCAAAGCTGTCGCGACTGCCTCGAGATAACCTTTTTTGTTGCGCCAACAATAATTCTGCCGCCCCGAGAGCATCGACTAATGCGTTATGACTATTATATTCAGGCAAGCCATAACGTTTGCGGGTGCCTGCTAAGGTGAGATCAACATCAGAGTAATGATCTATCGCGGTAGCAAAATGCTTCTCCAAGCATAAAGTATCGAGCCAAAGTAAAGGCAGCGTAGGCAGTTGCCAATACTTTTTGGCGTAGTAGTTAATAAACCCCGATTCAATCACTGAACCGTGAGCCACTAATACCCTGTCGCCCAATTGAGTGAAAAAGTAGTTCATTGCCTCATGCAGTGAAATGCCGTTATCTAACATTTGTGGAGTGATGTGATTGATGACTGCGGATTCAGGTTTTACTTTGTCACAGTTCTTAATATACAGGTGTTGGCAATTGGCTAAGTCAATTTGTTGGTTGTTAATCACTACCCAACCCATACTGAGAATGTCATCATCAACAGGATCGAAGCCCGTGGTTTCGATGTCGAGTACCACGTAGGTTAAGTCTTTGCATAACGCCTTAAGTTCTGGCAGCTCCGCTTTGGTCGGCTTAAGCAGATTTTGCATTGAGCTGTCTTTAATAAGAAAACTTTCACGTTGCCTTTTTAAAACCGACAGAGGATGGAAATAGTCTAAAAGAGCCATTAGATATTTCCAAAGCGCAGTTTAGCGGCATCTTGTTGATCGGCAATGATCCGAAAGGCGTCTTTTAAATGTTTACGCTCGAAGCTACCAAAAGTATCTGGATTAATATGGTTATTAGGAACTTTGCCTTCCTTTAATGCCGTTAGTTGATGGCTGTATCTGAACGACAAAATAAAGCGGTATGCGCCCATAATATTTTTAAAGGCATCATCACTTAATACTCCCGCATCATTAGCCGCTTGGAAACGAGCCTCTGTTTGCAGTGCATCACTGCCAACAGCTAAGGCATAAATCCTTGCTAGATCGATAATTAAGTTAATCGCATATTTTTTGATATTCAGAGTCTTATTATTCTCACCACTTTTTTCTAGCACTAATGAATTAAAGATACCGAGGGGTGGACTGGTATTTGTCGCGTCTTTGACTAAGATCCCCAAGAATTCTGCATTTGCACGAATATGGTTATGCATAGACTCATGTAATTCATGTTCAAACTGCTGATTACCAAATGCAGTTCTAATCTCTAAAAATACACTGATATTGAGTAGGCGTTCGTATTCAGGGTTAGCGACCCACTTTTTATAATATTGCTTCCACATTGATAATGGTTGGCACCACTTTTCAGTGGTTGGCATATAAAAGCCCGTGCAAAGTGGGTAATCACAACGATTAAGCCCTTGAGTGACAAATTCGGCTAAATGTTTGAAGTAAATCCGATCATTGGCAGTAGCGTTATCGGCTAACACGATTGCACTATCTTGATCCGTTAAGCAATGTACTTCGTTGCGGGCATGGGAGCCTGCGACAATCCAGGCAAATTCGCAGGGCGGCTGGCCTAGTTGATCAATCATGATATTGATTAATCGTCGAGTGTAAGCATCGAAAATCATCGCCATTACTTTGCCGATGGTTTCAGGTACCACTTTGCCTTCTACTAAAGCTTCGAAAATGGCTTGGCGCTCTGGGTTTAATTCAGCAAGTTCTTTGACACTGACAGCATACTTAATTTTCTCAATTAGAAAAATGGCCTGCATACGGTGGTTTTGCACTAAGTGTGTCGTAGTTAATAACCCGACGACTTTGTTGTCTTCGACGACAGGAAGATTACGCACGTTGTATTGCATCATTAGTGAGGCAGCTTGCAGAACAAGATCATCGGGTGCGACAGTGAGCGGATTCGATGTCATCACATCTTTAATTGGGTTATCAATTGGGTAGCCTTCCACAATGACGCGTTTGGTCATATCACGGTCGGTAATCAAGCCGACAATTTTGTCATCTTCGTAAATGACAGCGCAGGATGTACGTTTAATCATGCGCATTTCATGGGCGACAGCTTGAATGCTCATATCGGCGGTGACCACAGCAATACGACCACTGGCGACATCTTTTACCTTGCGAATGAACAAGCCTTTTTCTTTATTTGACCAGACAACGTCTAATGCCGAGTTCAAACGTACTTGTGCTTGTGATGCAAAATGTTCTGCGTATTCAGGTGTCTTAGTAAACAAGCTTTGCAGTGCTGAATGAGGGATCAGGTACAGTAAGCAGGGCTCAATGGCGATAGCTTGATAACCTTGGTCGTCATCAACATCAGAATCTAAAAAGGTGAAGCCAAATAAGTCTTCTGATTCTAGACGGGCGCGTAACACACCACTTTTTTTACGTTGCTCCATTGCGCCTGAGCGCACAATATACAAATGCTTTTCTTGATTATCTGAAGATAAATCAACAACTTCACCTTGAGAAACATAAATAATTTTAACCACTTCAGCAAGGTCGCGAACTACGGCTTTAGGCAGTTTATCAAATGGATCGATTTGTCCAATAAATTGGATGACATTAGGAAGTAAAGATTCGTCCATTTTTATACCTTAAATAATGAATAACTCATGATCTTACATAGCTTAAACTCAATTTTATCAAGCTGCATGAAAATTTATGCAGCCTGGACAGTTACGATCATGCCTAGCTATGGAGTATGAGTTACCTTAAGTTCGGTAAAGCCGACTTCAAATATTTGTCCAACATAGTTCGACGACGTCACTATTTGAGGGTATATGCCAGCTTTAAAGTAATATTCTTCACCAAGCCAAGCGGTATCTAAGGTGTATTCTTGGCCATTATTTGCGATCACAGGTTCGCCCCATTTTAACGTTTTTTGAGTTGTAGCGCCTGCAATTGTAGTTGAAAGCGTTACGCCATCAGTATCAAGATGAATCGAGTATTGCCAATCTTCGTACGCTGGGGCTGTGCCTAGTTCGATACTGAAAGGCTGACAAGTATCACAAGTCTCATTATTAGGATTGAACGTGTCATTTAATATGACTCTGACAGGCTTATCCTCGCCCTCCCATAATACTTTTACCAATGCTTGCTTGATATCTTTGCCATGTACTTGGCCAACAATCACTTTTGGTGTCGTCGATGAGATTTGTGGATATTGAATGATGTTCAGCGATGCCATTAATTGATGCTCACCACTAATAGACCAATTTTGATTGCTTGTAGAGCATGCACTTTCAGTATCGTATCGATATAGCTCACGTAATTCAGAGCGCACATACTGGGTATTGGGTGTCGTCGCGCCATCTATGCCTAAATCAAGGTTAAACACCATTTGCTGTGGATTGGTTTCAGTCCAGAAATAAGCGATGTCTGTGTCATTTGAGAAGGTTTGATTATTACTGCATGTCCCAGGTTTTAGTTCTGCAGCACTCGTTCCGCCTGAACCATAAAAGCTGTCTTTGCTCTCAGGAATAGTCAATTTCCACTGCTCAATTGTCCAATTGCAGGTTTCGCACGGAGGCACTTCTGGAGGCACTTCAGGAGGCGTTTCAGGTGGCGTTTCAGGTGAATCAGAAGAACCTGAACAACCTAAAAGAAGTATAAGTAATACATTAGAGATAAATATTCGCATTAACATAACGATAACCTTCCTTATTTGTAAGACAATATATCTTACTTTTTCAAACGAATTTGTGGGAGAAATTTTTAATATTCTAGTCAATTAGCAATCAGCTAATGAGACCATTGTTAATTTTTGTGATTAAAGTTTACCCTGAAAGTCTCATTGTTAAAGGTTTTTTTGCTTTGGTTGCAAAGAATAATCAATTATATACTCCTAATTAGTTAGTTTATGAACAATCTCACAGTTTTTCCTACCAAAAGATTAATAATACAAATAAGCTTGTGTTAAATAATACAAATAGGAAAGGGGAAAGTATGAAAAAGCGTATTATCGCTTCAGCTATTTCTTTGGTATTGCTGGCAGGTTGTGCAGCTACCGAGCCTGCGGTTGATGTTGTGGGGACAGCAACAATCACAGGACCAATGGTTGAGCAAAATAATAAAAGTGCTATTGCTGCGTCATCTTTGCAAAGTGCTGATGCTGCAGCATTAAAAGATAAATTACTCACACTCCAAGATGGCGAAACGCTGGTTATCGATGCTGGAAAATATGCCAACCTTGGCAAGTTCGATATCAAAGCAAACAATGTCACGATTAAAGCTGCGAACCCTGGGGAAGTTTGGTTTACCGGTTTAGTACAGTTTAATCTTCGTGGTGACAATATTACCTTAGACGGTGTGGTATTTACCGATGGAGGCCCAGCAGAAAGAATGGGCGGTGTGGTCTTCCGTGGTGATAATAATACGCTAACTAATTCTACTTTCTACTTCTTCAATGATGACTACCTTTATCAGCCTGACGACAGACGCGCTGAATACCCTAAATATTTGTGGATTTCCTTATACGGTAAACACAACAGCCTAATCAACAATACTTTTGAAGGTAAGCATAAACGCGGCACCTTGATTGGTGTACAAAAGAAAAAAGGCGACACCACCGCTGATCATCACACCATCAAAGGTAATCTTTTTTATAACCAACAGCACAACCAGTTTAATGAGTTCGATAATCCAGATGCTGTACGTTATAACTCAAATAGCTGGGAAGCCATTCGTTTAGGTGACTCTAAGAGCTCAATTTACGCTTCAAAAACCTTAATCGAAGGTAATTTATTTTTGAAGTGTGATGGTGAGACTGAATTAGTTTCATTGAAATCAGGCGGTAACACGCTTAGAGGCAATACTTTTGTTGATAATGCTTCGATGATTTCACTGCGTCACGGTACCGACAATGTAGTAGAAGACAATGTCATTTTAGGTAACAACAAAAAGCAATCTGGTGGTATTCGTTTCTATGATGCAGGTCATACGATTCGCAATAACTACATTGAGCGAGTAATGGGCACTGGTGATGTGCGTGGCGGTATCGCTGTGAACACTGGTATCACTGATGTTGCTGCAGGTGAAACCTTAAATAATGATGTGAAAGGTAAAGAGCTCAATAAACAGGCGACACCTTATAAAGTTAAAATTGAAAACAACACCATTATCGACTCTCGCCAAAACTTCCTTTATTCCACCAAAACTCACCGCGTCAGCCTTTATGACAATGCCAAAGTGAGCACCATTTTTGCGGGTACCGATCTGAGCTTTAAGAACAACCTGTCTTATGCGCAAGGTTCAAGAACTTTGGCTCTCACGGGTAATGAAAGCGTTGCACCTTTGGTGAACCCAACTTACGAAAATGATTTGTACTATGGCCCAGTGGCGGGCATCGAACTGCCATGGGACGGGGTTATTTACCGTAATCCTCAACTACAGCGCGCTGAAAATGGTTTGCTTGAAGCGACTAATTTCGATGGTGGTGCTAAAGGACTGAAAGTACTAACGACTCAAGATACGGGTGCGAGCTATCGCATCAAATAATAAAAAGATGAACGTTAAACTCATTAATGGGGCAGTAAAATGAGAATTAAAAAAATATCGGCTTTAGTGGCCATTGCTTTATCGACAAGTTTAGTAGCAGGTTGTGACTTTTATGATGAACCTCCAGGGGATGGTGGAACAGATCCAGGGCAACCACCCGTTGAAACACCTGATGTAGCCGATGTGGTTGCTTCAAGTTCAGCTGAGTTATTGTCAGCAATTGATACCGCAGAAGCGGGTACTGTTATCGGCTTGAATATCGATGGTAGCTTTGAAAATGTTGGCACTATTGTTATTAATAAAGCCATTACCCTAATTACCTCTGATGCCGATGGCGCAATTGATGATCCTGTAGAAAATGAGCAGGCGATTTTATCTGGCGCGGTTTGTATTGATATTCCTACTGAAGCTGCAGAAATTCTTCGTGGTGGTGAGCAAGCGCGTATTTCAAACTTGGCGTTTGAAAACATCGTCATGGATAGCTGTGGCTTAGGTGAAAGCACCTCTAATTCAATTATTAATATCGGTAAAGTCGGTAAAGATAAAACAGCGGTTATTTTAGATAACCTGTCTTTTGATGGCACTGGCTTCGAAGAATCTACCAGTGATAGTGCTGCTTGGGTTTATTCTCGTGGTTTAGTGAATATTTCAGACAGTGTATTTACCAATAAATCGACTGATGCGCAAAGTATGATTTACCTGAACTGTGGTAGTTCAGCATCTCGAGGCGGTAGTTACGCCAATGATCTTGGCTCTATCATGGCTGGCAATATCTTTGCACTGGCTGAAATCAATGCAAATGATGCGACTAAAGCGGCCACAATCGGTGTGCCTAGCAACTTAGGTCAAGAAAATAAGAATTGTGCTGCGACCTTTACAGGCAATACATTCGAAAAATTTGGCTTTTTAATCAGCGAAACTAGCGATCAATCAACTGCACTTTATGATGTATTTGGTGATACCACTGAATCTGACAATACCTTAACTGATGGTGATACCGACCCAGGTGTTCCACCAGAAGTTCCTGATGTGGTGACAACGGTTGCTGAGTTACATGCAGCAATTGATGCGGCAAGTTCAGGCACTGTTATTAGTTTAGATGTTGCTGGTGACTTTGCTGATGCCGGAACCTTAATTATCAATCAAGCTATTACCTTACAATCAACTGATTCAGAAGGCGTTGTGACTGAGACAGAGCAAGCTATCTTCTCTGGCGCAGTTTGTATTGATATTCCAACAGAAGCAGCTGAAATTTTACGTAACGGTAATCAAGCAAAGATTTCTAACATCGGCTTTGAAAATATCGTGATGAATGACTGTGGTTCGGGTGAAAGCACCTCAACTTCTATTATTAACATCGGTAAAGTGGGTAAAGATAAAACAGCAGTTGCGCTTGAAAACTTAACCTTTGACGGTAGCGGGTTCGAAGAGTCAACGGGTGAGAGTGATGCTTGGGTTTACTCTCGTGGTTTAGTCGATATTTCTGACTCTGAATTTGTCAATAAATCAGCCGATGCGCAAAATATTGTATATCTAAACTGTGGAAGCTCTGCTTCTCGTGGTGGCTCAAACAGTGATCCACGTGGTTCAATCATTTCAGGTAGCACTTTTGGTTTGGGCGCTGATAACACTTCAGGTATGACAATCGCTGCAACCATTGGTGTGCCAAGTAACTTAGGCCAAGAAGATAAAAACTGTGGCGCTGAGTTCACTGACAATACCTTTGATAAATTCAATGCGTTAATCAGCGAAAACAACGATATTGGCACTGCACTTTACGATGTCTTTGGTGATACGACTGAAACCAATAACACGGTAACAGGTGGCGGCACAGATCCTGAGCCGACTTACCCTGAAAATGTTGATGAAGTTAATGCGGCAATTCAAGCTGCAACAGCGGGTAGCACCATTACTTTAGGCGCAAGCTTTGAATATTCAACAGGTGTGATTACCATCGATAGAGCCATCACGTTAACAGGTCAAACTGGCGCGGCTATCTCAGGTAGTGCTTGTATTGATGTGGTTGATGGTGCGGCGGGTGCACAAATCACAAACATCACGTTTAATAATGACGCCATAGCTAAATGTGGCGCGACAGATGATGCCAAAGAAGCAGTCATTAATATTCAAAAAGTCGGTGAGGATGGTATGCCAATCATCTTGGATAACCTTTCATTCGACGCTTCAAATATCACCGAACAAGATCAAATCGAAAATAAAGGAGCTTGGATCCGTTCATACGGTTTCATTAACTTAACGGGCAGTGAATTCCTTTCTCAAAGCCGTAACTTACAAAATGACATGGTCAAGCTGACCTGTAGTTCAAGTAAAGGACGCATGGGTACGCTAGTTGATGGCAATAGTTTCAGCATTATTGGCGATGGTAATAAAGAAACTGCTGCAGTCAAAATTGGTGATTCAAGTGGCGGCGTCATTAAAGATGCTGACAACGAAAATACTTGTGCTGTCACCGTGAGCAACAACACCTTCACTGATTACACCCTAGAAGCGGTTAATGATGTGGGCGAAGGTGTGCGTGATGCTGCTATTTTCGCTCGTTTACCAGCTGAAAGTACCAATGTATTTACTGGTAACACTCACAACTAATTACGCCTTGAATTGTAATTTATTCGATATTGATAAGGCATGTGCGATGCACATGCCGGGTATTTAACTACCTACAGGAAGATATTTTAAGATGAAAAAATCAATTTTAGCCTTGGGCTTATTAAGTATGGTGAGTGGTTCAGCACTAGCGAACAGCACCATTACAATGAAGTGGGAACATAAAGTATTAGATGGCCGTACAGATCGTCCTAAACTTGAGTTTAGCCACAGAATGGATAACGGTTTTAACTTCGGCTTTGAACAAGTATGGCAATATGACCGCAGTAAAACTGAGCTTGAAACAGGTTATGCACCTGATCAATATGAATTTACTGTTAAAACGGGTTATCGTCATCGTTGGGGCGATAAGAATGAACACGAAGTTGGTCCATTGCTGGATTACCAAATCAAAGAAAACGCTAAAAAGCTTCGTCTTGGCGCCTTTTATGGCTACCGCATAACCAAAGATTTTCGAATGAAATTCCGTGCCCGTTACTCTGAGGATTTAGATCGTTTGAGCCTAAGTAGCGGTGTTTATGATGATGCTGTGGGTAAAGAAATGCGTTATGACCTGTGGTTAACGTATACGTGGAATGACTTTAGATTTGTTTATGATGCGATTTACAAAGACAAACTGGATGACAACGTATTTGATAACAACAAAGGCACGGTATGGGAGCATGAATTTAGCGCGGAATACCGTCTGCCAAACGCCCGTGCTCATGCATTCTATGGCAAGTATAAAATTAAGTCTGAACTCCTTAAATCCAGCCATTTAGGCAGTGATTATGAGTGGTATGGTGAACGTGATAATGCCATTGAGTTTGGTTATAAGTTCCGCTTCTAGTTGGTGAGAAATTAGCCGTAAATGATAAACCGATGATGCGTTGGCATTGTCGGTTTTTTTGTTTTTAGTCGTTGTTATTGTTTTGAGGCAACTTTTCAATTTTCAGTTTTCACTTAACGCTAGCGAATATTAATTCTGCAGTGAGTCATTGGGGTAATGGCAGGGAAATTGAAGCTTTTATCTATCACAAAATAAGGAATCAGATTTCTTGGTATTAAAGGTAAAATCACCATGATTCTATAGTGATAATTTGCTATGTTTTAGAAGCCATTTATAAACTGATTAAAATGACATGTTTTCTAACGATTGATCTAGGTTATTCATGTGCTTAAGAATAGCTTCCTGATAATATGCGTAAATAAACCAGAATTAAACTATGTAGCGCCTCTCCTTTATTCTTTTGAACATCGACGCTATTGAGTAAACCATAGGGATTTCAATGAAATCGACCGAGCCAGATTTACATCTAAAATCGCTTATTCAACGAAAGTACAATCGAGCTGTTTTTTATACCTATATTGGCGTTATTGTTATGGCGCTATTATCGGCTTGGATGCTATTTGAACGTCAAAAAACGCAATTAATTAAAGAGCGTGAAGAGCAAGTCTTACGTCATGTACTGCAAATTGATTTACTGCTTGAGTCCAGTATTCGCGCGGTTAAAAGTTTACGTAATGTGGCGGTTGATAACTTACGCCTGGGCGAATTAGTGCGTAAAGATCGTTTGCCTCAGTATGAAAAATTCAATGAAGATGGCCAGTTCTTTACCTTAGAACCTAGCTACGCCATTAGCGGTGAACCTTTTACCAATATGGGGCGGATCACTGGTATGGGCTCGTTAGATGGCCGCAGTGATACCTTCTATCAAGAATTAGAAATGCTGTTTGAACTGTCATTGTCTTTCCCTGTTGCTAAAGAAGCAGCGCCAAAAGCATCATCAATTTACTACATCTCTAAACAACGGATAATGTCTTCATTTCCGTGGTCGACCAATGAGACCCGATTTAGAGAAGAACTGTTAAACAAGAAACAATTCCAACTTGCAACGCCCGCAATGAACCCACAGCGCAGCGTATTCTGGCGCGAAGCGTATGTTGATTTAGCCGATCAAGGACTGTTAACTACATTAGGGTTACCGGTTTATCTTGAAGATGATTTTATCGGTTCAATCAACCTAGATATGACACTGGCATCGCTTGCTAAGCAAATGCGCATGTATTTTAAAATGCCGGGCACGGTGATATTGCTGGATCAATACAACAATATCCTTTCTCACAGTGACTTCGACGCCAATGATATGAACCGTGTTTATCACATTAGTCAGCGGATCCCGTCAGAGTTACACTCGCTACCTGAGTCTGAGCTATTCGATGCCCACGATGGCATATTACGTAATGGTTATTACATCCATTCAGTTGCATTGCAAAATCCACCTTGGCGTTTATTGTATTTACAAGATGAAGATGTGTTATTCCAAGATGCGTGGGATAAGTTAAAGCTGACGTTTTTATTAGTTGTTTTAGCGTTATCAGTATTGGTGACGATAGTGCATTGGCAGACTCGTCGCTCATTCGTTAATCCAGCATCTCGCCTGCTGACCCATTTAGAAGAGTGTTCCCGTGAGCCGATTGCTGCGCCAAAGAAAATTACCGAAGGTTGGGAGCCGTGGTTTTTACTGGTCAGCCGCATTTTTGAAGAAAACAAACAATATACCCGCCACTTAGCTGAGCAGAATAAGCGCCTTGATAATCTCGTTGCGCGGCGTACTCAACGACTGCGTGATACCACAGAGCGTCGAGAACGTGAATTTGCATTACTGCGTTCTTTGATTGACTCAATTCCCGAGGCGATTGTTTATAAAGATAAAGAGGGTAAGTATTTAGGCTGTAATAAGTCAGCTGAATACATGCTTGGCTGTAAAGAAAATGAACTAGTAGGCCAGCTATCACTCGATGCAACTCACGATCAAGGCGCACGTATTCGTGAAGAAGATCAGAAAGTCTTAAGTGATCGCTCGTTGCTGCGTTATCAAGAAAAAGTCGATATCGGCGGCAAGACAGTATTACTCGATACCTTAAAGTTACCTTTCTACAATCGTCGTGGCGAGCTATTAGGGCTTATTTCGGTTTGGCGTGATGTGACCCGTGAGTATGAGTCCGCTGAGCAGTTACGCTTATCTGAAGAGCGTTACCATCTTGCGATGGATGCGGTAGAAGATGGCTTATGGGATTGGTATTTAGATTCAGAGCAGCTGATTTGTAACCCAGCTTTCTATTCAATGCTGGGTTATAAGCCGAATGAATTCCCTGCGCTTATTTCATCAACGGATGCGTTAATTCATCCAGATGATCGCATGCGTGTTGAAGAATACCGCAGTGGCTATGCCAAAAAACCTGAAGGCACCTACGAGATTGAGTATCGGATGCGAGCAAAATCCGGTGAGTACCATTGGGTATTATCACGTGGTCGTGCGGTAGAGTTTGCCGATGACGGTCAATCAAAACGTATGTTGGGTACTCACAAAGATATTACTCGTCAAAAAAGTAATGAGGTGGCCTTGCTTGAAGCGAAGCAAGACGCTGAACTTGCCAATATGTATAAGAGTGAATTCCTGGCTAATATGAGTCATGAAATCCGCACCCCAATGAACGCGATTATCGGTATGTTGCAGCTAGCGCAGCGTACTCAGTTAACACCACAGCAGCAAGATTACCTTAACAAGGCAGGTTTCTCGGCTCAGTCTTTACTGCGGATCATCAATGACATTTTGGATTTCTCCAAGATTGAAGCGGGTAAACTAGAGTTAGAGCGAGTGTCATTCCCGCTTGATAAGGTGCTTGATCACGTCATTGATATGAACGCGCAAAAAGCACAAGAGAAAGGGGTAGAGTTATTACTGTATGCCCCAGTGACCGCAGGCTTAATTCTTAGTGGCGATCCGCTGCGTTTAGGCCAAGTATTGGTTAACTTATTATCTAACGCAGTCAAGTTTACCCAAAATGGCGAAATTGAACTGGGCTGTGAAGATGTCGGTGAGCGCGATCACCGTATCAACCTTAAGTTCTGGGTACGTGATACCGGGATTGGTATTAGCAAAGAGCAACAAGCTAAGTTGTTTGATGCCTTCTCACAAGCCGACGGCTCTACGACTCGTAAATACGGTGGTACAGGCTTAGGCTTATCGATCAGTAAGCACTTAGTGTCGCTGATGGGCGGTACGATGGAAGTGTCATCAGAGCCAAATCAAGGCAGTACCTTTAGTTTCAATATTAGCTTTGAAATTGCCGAAGAGAATGTGGTTGCGCCGTTAGTGGTGCCTGAGCAGTTGAATAACTTAACCACCTTAGTGGTTGATGATAACCCAAGTGCATTGCAAATATACTCAACCGTTATGGATGACTTTAGCTTTGATGTTAAAACAGCGCAAAGCGGCGCTGAAGCCATTGATGTGCTAACCCATAGCTCAGTGGATTTGCTGCTGCTAGATTGGATGATGCCTGAAATGGGCGGCGCTGATGTTATCGATATTATCGATGAGATGGTGGCAGATGGTCGTCTTAAAAAACGTCCAGTCATCATCTTAATGACGGCTTATTCAGCCGAGCCATTAGAAGCTGAATTTGATGAAAGCCGTGTGTTTGCCGTGTTACAAAAGCCATTTAAAGCCTCGGCATTATTTGACGAAATCATCGGTGCATTTGCCGCTGAACCTAAACTCAATGTGGCGCCAGTAGTCGAGGAAGATCCTGAGCAAACTAAAGAAGCCGGTTTAGTACTGTTGGTTGAAGATAACTTTATTAATCAGCAAGTCGCCACAGAGTTATTGAAAAGTGCTGGCTATGAAGTAGTGGTGGCTGATAATGGTCAAATCGCGCTAGATATAATTGATAGTAAGCCATTTGATGCGGTATTGATGGATATTCAAATGCCAGTGATGGATGGTCTCACAGCCGCTCAGGAACTGCGTAAACGTTATACCAGTGAACAAATGCCCATTATTGCCATGACTGCTCATGCAATGTCAGGCGATAGAGAAAAGAGCTTAAAAGCGGGTATGAATGCCCATATTACCAAACCTATCGTCTTGAATGAGTTATTTGATTCGCTTGAGCATTGGATAGATTATAAGAATAGCCATAAGTGATAAGTGATAAGTGCTAAGCCAGATTTAAATCTGGCTTAGCACAGTTGTTTGTATTAACTTGCTTAAAGTTTGAGTTGTTTATTTGTTTGTAGACCCTGTTTATTCGATTTGGAGATAGTTTAATGATCCGCCACAGCATCGCACTTTCATTGGCATTAACCGCCATTCCCATCATGACGTATGCGGCGACACCTGCGCAAACCGTGATTAAGCAAAGTGAGAAAGCTTCTGGGTTTATTAATTTCTATTACCAAAACAAATCAGGAGAGCTATTTTTAGAGGCCCAAAAGTTAAATCAACCCTTTTTGATGATAACTAGCTTGCCCCACGGCGTTGGCTCTAATGATATCGGGCTAGATCGTGGCCAATTAGGTGAAACCAGAATGGTGCAGTTTGAGCGCCAAGGTCCTTTCATATTATTAAAGCAATTAAACACTTTTTATCGTGCCAGCAGTGACAATCCTGCGGAGCAATTAGCGGTTAAAGAAGCTTTTGCTGAATCAGTGTTATGGCGCGGCAAAGTCTTAGATGGCAAAACGCCATTAGTGTCGGTGAATGATTTAGTCCTTAATGATCTTCACGGCGTCGGGCAGCGTTTTGCTGATACTAAGCAAGGTCATTACAGTTTAGATACCTCGCGTTCGGTCATTATGGAAGAGGGGATAAAGTCCTTTGAAAAGAATGCCGATGTGGACGTTTTATTAACCTTCACTAGCAACAAAGAAGGCGAGCAAGTCAGGCAAGTAACCCCTGATGGCAAGTTTGTTTCGGTAAGAATGCGCTATTCATTTGTGGCGCTACCAGAGGAAGGTTATCAACCTCGCGAATATCAACCTATGAGTGGGTATTTGTCAGGTGAATATTATGATTACTCTGCAGCAATAGATTCTCCGCTCAGTAAGCGTTATTTACTCAGACATCGTTTAGAAAAAGTCACTCCAGGTATAGCGCCCAGTGAAGTCATCAAGCCTATTACCTATTATCTAGACCCTGGTGTGCCAGAGCCTATCCGCACTGCACTGTTAGATGGTGCTCGCTGGTGGGAAGAAGCCTTTACTGAAGCAGGTTTTATTGATGGCTTTAAAGTCGAAATGCTGCCTGAAGATGCTGACCCACAAGATATTCGCTATAACATGATCCAGTGGGTACATAGAGCGACGCGCGGTTGGTCATATGGCGCATCAATCAAAGATCCTCGCACCGGTGAAATCATTAAAGGCCATGTGACTCTAGGCAGTTTGCGGGTTAAACAAGATCACTTAATTGCGCGTGGTTTAACAGCTGGCTGGGAAGACAGAGAAGCGGCAAGTGATGCATCTATGGCATTAGCACTAGCCCGTATTCGTCAGCTGTCGGCACATGAAATTGGCCACACAATTGGCCTTGACCATAACTTTGCCGCATCGACCAATGACAATGCATCTGTGATGGATTATCCACACCCTAATGCCACACTTAACGGTGATAAAATTGATATCTCAGCGTCATATGCTGAGGGTATAGGCGCATGGGATAAGTTCACTATTGCCTATGGTTACGGCAATGAAGCGAACATGGAAGAGTTGGTCAGACAAGCCAGAACCCAAGGCCTACGCTATATTGGCGAAGCTGATTCCCGTTCACCTTCAGCCAGTCACGCTTATGCAAGTTTATGGGACACCGGAGCTTCGGCTGCGGCTGAATTAACCCGATTAGAGCAAGTTCGTCGCACAGCCATTGAGCAATTTAATGCTCAAGTTTTACTGCAAGAACAGCCATTAGGTGAGCTGAGTGATGCATTTGTGCCTATCTATTTACTGACGCGTTACCAGATAGATGCCGCGGCTAAATGGATTGGTGGTAGTGATTACAGTTACCAGCAGCAAGGTTCAGCTGAACGTTGGCATTACCTTTCGCCAAAGTTGCAGCATGCCGCTTTATCTTCACTGTTAGAGGTGATTTCGGCGCAGAGTTTATCAGTTCCACAAGAAGTGACAGAAATGCTAGTGCCGAAAGCGGGTAACTATCGAAAAACGCGAGAAAGCTTTGATTCTGGTATTGGTGTATTAACAGATCCAATAGGCATGGCAGAAGTACTGAGCCGCCAAATTGCAAATAGGTTACTAGCACCTGAACGACTAAATAGAGTAAATCAAGGCTATATGGATGATTCAGAACAGTTATCTGTAGTGAGTTTAGTGGATAAACTATTGGCGAAAACGGTTTATCAAGATCTGCAGCGCGGTCAGTTATTGGCGGTGCAAATGCGAGTCAATACAGTGGTTATGGATGAATTGTTAGCCAGTTACCATAATGAGAAAACCTCGCCGGAAGTAAAAGCTCAATTACTTGCAAGGCTGCATTATGTTGAGAAACAACTCAAACGCCGTAGTAACCGTGCGAGCAACTATCAAGCTGCGCATTTTGATTGGCTGTTACAAGGCTTAGCTCAAGGGATAGAGTCGAAAGAATATCGCTTTATTACTAAGCCACTAAAAATGCCGCCTGGTTCACCTATTTAAAGGGTTTCACTGATGCGATAGTAAAAAGCCTCATTACGAAATGAGGCTTTTTTGTGTGAGGTGCCGTTCGAAGCGGGTTAGCTTTGCGCTTGCTTAGGATTCTTGGGGTAAAAATGATCGCTTTTTTGATCGATATGCGAAAATTGTCGGGTGTTTTTATAGGGCAGCTTCATAAAACCTGACACACCATGACCTTGTATTTTGCTAGCATGATGGAGAATTCGATCTAATGAAGCCCTAAATGCAGCTTGTTTACGAGGATTGAGTAAACGTAAATAACTGTGCACTTTAAGGTGATTAGGTAGCGCTTCAAAAATAATACAACCAGTGTGATGAATTTGGTTAATCCAGCCAAGCTCGGTCATGATCTCAGTGGGCAATTCAAGATTTTCTTCAGGATCTTTACCGTCTTCAAAGTAGGAGTGTAATCGAGAACGTCCTTCAGATGCGGGGACATCACCCACTTCAAAACTAAGTTGGGCATCATTGATCATCTTATAAGGCTCAGAAGGCGTGTCCCTCTCAAGATGTAAGGTGTCTTTTGCATTAAAAAAACAGGCCTTAAATACCCCGATCCGTTTTATTCCACGGGCTAAAGTGACCATATTATTGACTGCTTTTATGAGCACATCTTTGGTATCAGGGTCGTATATGGCCAGATTTGAATCAATGTACACGCCGCTTTTACGCCAGTGAATAGCAAGACCGCCAACAATTGGATATTGCGCCAGTTTACCCACTGCAGCTACGAAGCCTTTTTCAGTGTCTCCCATGCCAGCTAAAAAGTTTCGATAGTACTTTTCCAGCTGTACGTCGTCCATTTTAGCAATAGGATCTTGGGTGTTATGTTCTTTTAAAAATGATTTTCGAGAGCTATAACTCACGGTTTCAACTTGTTTCTGTTTGGGTAATACCCACAGCGGTATGTCTTCATGCAGCGGCTGGGTTTGCAAATCAGGTAGGTGCATTCGATGATTATGGCGCATGCTCTTAAGGAAATAATCTCCAGCAAGGTTTTGCCGTTCAACATCATCACTTAGCATGCCATCTAATGTTCGGGCAAGCTCAATGGGCAGACCTAAGCTGCTTGCTGGTATCACTTTACTGCCGAAACGGCTAATTTGTCCTGAGGCTAACGCGTATAAGGTTGCGGCTACACCTTGCTCGTCAAAGCGTGGGCTTGAGAGCGCACCATTTAGCTGCTCGGAGCCAATAAAATAGACATCGCCCATTCTGGCATTGGTATGGTGTTGATCGCTGGACATTAACGACATGACATTATCTTCAACCGCTTTGTTGTGTTCATCTCGCTGAGCGAACACTGCCGATCCCCAGTCGATTAACGACAAATGATCGTTTTTAATATCGTAAACTAAGTTAGAGGGTTTTATATCGCCATGGACAAGACATTTACCGGTGCGAAGATAATAAAGTAAGTTAGCTAATTGGCGGGCAATACTGATAATCATCGCTACAGGCAGTACGCCTAATCGGTGGCAAATTTTATCTAAATCTTCCCCTTGAGCACGCTCCATTACCATGATCCCTTGCTTGCCAACACGTTCAAACTTGATGGCATTAGGAACGTTTGGGTGAACTAACTGGCTGAGCATAAACGCTTCTTCTTCCAGTCGGTCTTGAACGCTTCGGGGGAGGGTAATACGTGAAAATTTAAACACGTGGGATTCACCAATATCATTGGTGCCAGCAAACACAAAGCCATAGGCGCCTTTACCGATGAACTCGATATCCGCATAACCCAGTTTACTCAGCTGCTGGTTACATAGTCTTATCCAAGCGCGATGTTTACGTGCATCTTCAGCTTTTAATAAATAGACAGATTGTTCTTCATTGATATAAAAGTGTTGTAGCTGAGGTGTCTGCACTTTGTACTCCAGTTAGCTAACCCATTGGCTTAATGTGTTAGAAACACTATAAACTCATATTTAGATTTATCAGGCAAGTGCTGATGGGAATTTTTATGTTTAAGAATTCATAAAATGCTAAAAGTGCGGCAGGATCAATTATTGTCGGCGCTATTTAAGTATTTATATTAGCAATTCAGAGTAAAGCTACCTATCTCAAATAAACGGTGTTGTAAACTTTGACTTGAATCAAGTTGTTTTTGGTCATAGACAGGTACTATTTAACTGAATCAACGGATTCGGTTTAATCAAGGAGCGCTTATGCCTACCATCAATAAAGCAGATTTAATTCCACTGTTTAGGTTTCCTCGTCAGCGAATTTTACAGTCAATGGAAGTGACGCATTGTCCACATGCCGTCTTTTATAATGCCAGTGACGAGCAATGTACGACTTGCCATCAAGGCGAAGAGTGTATCTGGATGAATCATAATGATGAGCTAGTTGCCATAGAGAAAAAATCCGTTGAGGAATTGAAGCAGCAACTATTGATAGCAGTGGATTTTGTTGATTCTAATTTGAGTCCGCATCATCTTTCTCGTCGTAACTGCCAATGTGACAACTGTAAATGGCTTAAGAAAGTCCAGTTTGTGCTAGAGGGTGAGCCTGAGTAAGTCCCCAAGGTTTATTGCTCAATAAATTAGCTTAGCTTGAGTGTCCTGAGCTGATAAGAGTTAAGTGACGATTGCCGTATTTGGCTTGATGATAAGTCAATTTGCTAACGCTGTGTGAGTGACCAAGCTTATATGGTGTGTTGCATCTCAGTATTTTTGTGATTACAGTGAAGCCCATTAGTTACTGAACAAGGGTTTGTTATCATGGAGCCGAGCTTTTGGCACGAAAAATGGGATTTGAAACAAATTGGATTCCATCAACCTCAAATTAATGAATTTCTGCTTAAGTATTGGTCGCGTTTATCGCTAGAAGCATCTGCGGAAGTATTTGTACCTTTATGTGGCAAATCCTTAGATATGTGTTATTTAGCGGAGCAGGGCCATAGTGTGCGTGGCTGCGAGTTAAATCAAATTGCTGTCGAAGACTTTTTCAAAGAAAACAACCTACCAGTTAATCGTCAAACTCACGGTGAACATCAAGTTTACTCAACTGAGCAGGTTTCACTGATCCAGGGTGATATTTTCACCTTAGCTAACGAATCAACCCAGTCAATTAACGCATTTTATGATCGCGCCGCACTCATTGCGTGGCCAGAAGCCATGCGTCAACAGTACGCTAAAAAACTGGCTGAACTTATTCCTGTTGGCGTTAAGGGCTTATTAGTGACACTGGATTATGATCAATCTGCGCTCAATGGCCCGCCATTTGCCGTTAGCCCGCAATGGATAGAGACGCATCTTGCTGCTGATTTTGAGGTTGAGTTACTTGAGTGCGCTGATGTGCTTGCTGACAATCAGCGTTTTGTGAAAAAGAATGTTCCTTGGCTTAATGAAGCGGCTTATGTGTTAACCCGTAAAGGGTAATCTTATTTGTTAAGTTCACTAAAATGACACCATAAAAAAAGCGACCTCAGGGTCGCTTTTTTTTGTATAGCTTTATTGAAATGAGTCTAGTGACTCAATCAATTAGAAGTCGTAACGCATACCAATAGTGAAGATATTGTCATCTTCTAAATCGATTTTAGCGCCAGCAACTTTGTGGTCACCTTCGTACATAGCGTAGTGGCCATATACTAGCGTTGACTTAGAGATACGGTAGTCAGCACCGACAGTGATTGAAGTTACGTTGATGTCAGAACCGTCAACTTCTGCAATGTTGCTGTAGTATTTACCAAAACCAGCTTCATCAACGCCATATTCAGCTTTCAAGTTTACGCCATTTAGGTTGTAAACTACGTTTAAGAAGTAAGAATCACCTTCTTGATCAGTAGTTTGGCTTTCAGTGTTTTGGTATAAACCGCCCACTTTGAAATCACCTAGTTTAACTTGTGCAACAGCACGGTAAGCATCGATGCCACCAATAGTGTTGTAAGCTGCTGCTACATAGTAGTTTTGAGCTTTAAGTTTTTTGTCACCAATGGTTGCACTTAGTGCGTACTGATCTTCATAAGATTCGTTGCCATTAGCGTCTGTGTAGTTATCTTCCATTAGGTAAGTCGCGTTTAATGTAACTAAATCAGCGATTTTTGGAGAGTAGTACCAGATACCATCAGCTTTACGGAATTGACCACTTACAAGACGGTCAATATCAGCATTGGTGTTACCGAAAACGTCAACGCCGCCTTCTGCTTGCTTGAATACTGTGTCGTTACGACCCACTAAAACTGTACCGAAGTCAGATTTTAAACCTAGGAAAGTATTACGAGCCTTGAAAACATCTGAACTTGAAGACGTGTTTTCAACTTGGAATTCCATTTGGTATAGCACTTCGAAAGCATCAGAGATTTTTTCGCTGCCTTTAACACCAATGTGAGAGAAATTGTTTTCGAATACCGTGCCAGCTTTCCCTTCTTGGGTAGTTGCACCAGTGTCCGAATTAGTCACAGCTAAGTCTAAACGACCGTAAAAGTTTGGGCCTTCAGCTGCTGCGCCGAAAGAAGTTAATGCAATTACTGAGGCTACAGATGCTGAGATTAGCGTCTTTTTCATCTTCATACTCCCTTTAGAACCTGAGGTTCTATCCCCTTTAAGTGGGGGTGTTTTAGTGAATTTCAGTCACGGAACTATCTAAATAGTAATAGGTCAACGACGTGAACTTGAGAGGATTTTTACAGGTTTGAGCTGTTTAAGTTGTGGGCTATGTCAAACTTTATGGGATAACGTAATGTTTTGATGAAAAAATGTGACAAGTTCGATACTTTTAGCCATTAGTTAACACCAATATAGCAAACTACCTATTTATAGAGGTTCCACAAATTGTCAATATCGTGTAAGGCTTGGTGTAGTTGACTTTCTGGTTAGTTAAGTTGTAGCTAAAGTGTTAAGTTTTGTGGCTTGTGTCAGCTAGAGTTATGCAGTTTTGCATATTGGAAATTTCAATTGGAATGTCTAGGGCAAAAAAAAGCGACCTAGTTAGGTCGCTTTAGCAATTGCTTAACAATTCGTTGTAATATTTTTCAACAGCTTAAGGGCAGTTTAGAAGTCTAAACGAACACCAACTGTGAAAATATCATCACTTAAGTCTTCAACAACACCATTTAGCTTCATGTCGCCATCGTACTTAGTGTAGTGTCCGTATACTAATGTATTAGCACTTAAACGGTAATCAGCACCGATGCTGAACTGCTGGATTTCAACGTCAGATACGTCTTTACGTGCATCTAACACGTTGACATCACTTTGGCTTTCTAATTGACCGGTGCGGCGGTCAACGATTTTACCAAGACCTGAATCATCGTAGCCGTACATTGCTTTAAGCTTTAGGTTGCCCATTACATATGCAGCATTGATGAAGTAAGAGTCACCTTCTAGGTGAGCTAACTCGCTTTTTAAGCTTTCAGTGTTTTGGTATAAGCCACCAACAATAAAGTTACCGAATTTAGCTTGAACCACACCACGGTACGCTTCGACATCTGTAATACCATCTTGGTAAGCAACAGCGGCATAGAAGTTTTGTGACTTAAGTGCTTTGTCACCTAGCGTTGCACTTAATGCATACATTGAATCACTTTGTGACTCATAGTTGTCATCCATTAAGTAAGTTGCGTTGAACGTCACCATGTCAGCAATTTTTGGAGAGTAGTAGCTGATACCGTCGCCTGAACGCGTTTGACCTGCTGCTAATAAATCGATATCAGAGTTACTGTTACCAAATAAATCGAAGCCACCTTCAGAAGCTTTGAACACAGTGTCGTTACGACCCACTAAAGCCGTACCTGCATTGGTTTTAAGACCAATAAAAGTGTTACGAGCTGCGAAAGTATCGCCTGAGTTATCAAAGTTACTTACACCGAATTCCATTTGGTAAAGAATTTCGAAGTTTTCATTGATTTTTTCACTGCCTTTAACACCTAACCAAGAAAAGTTATTCTCGATAACTGTGCCGTCTTTTTGATTTTGTGTCGCAACACCTAAATCAGAATTTGTTAATGCAAGATCTGCGCGACCATAAAAATTTGGGCCATCAGCTAACGCAGTGAAAGAGGTCATTGCTGTGCAAGATACAATAGCAGCAGTGATCAGGTTTTTTTTCATCATCTTAATCTTCCTTTGGTAAGGGCTTGATTTTGTTACGCACTCATCAGTTGTGCGCAACATTGATAACAATAGCGACTCGCTAATAATTTAGCGGTAAGCGCTATTATTTAGGATCCTTTATCTGCGGCTGATACTGACATAAAAGCTTCACTAAAAAGTGTGATTATTGTCACTAAAGGCTGGTTTTATTCGATATGTATCATATTGATTTACAAGGTTTACGGTTATGGGTAACATGTTTTTTAGCTTGTTTAACGGTAAATCAATTAAGTTTACTTAATTGGCGTCTGTAGGTAACAACTGTGTCGTATGGTTATTGAATTCAACGAAAGTAATAATAAAGACATCGACTCTCATTTTTCACTGTTCAGTTATATCGGTTTGTATCAGTTTCGGATAAAATATCGCCCCTTTATTAGTGAGTACTCAAGAGCGTTACATGTTGTCAGAATCTTATTTAAATCGTTTTGGTGGTATAGGCCGTTTATATGGTCAAAATGCACTGCAAAACTTTGCAAATGCTCATGTTGTTATCATTGGTATTGGTGGGGTAGGGACCTGGGTTGCTGAGTCATTAGCCCGAAGCGGAATTGGGCAGATTACCTTGATTGATTTGGATGATATCTGTGTCACTAATATTAATCGCCAATCCCATGCGACGACATCAACAGTGGGCGAATCTAAAGTTGAAGTGATGGCACAGCGTATTCGCGACATCAATCCTGAATGTGTCGTCAATGAGATTGAGGATTTTGTTACTGCTGACAACCTAGCAGAGTACCTCGGAACTAAAAGCGATCCTTTATCGATCGATTATGTTGTTGACTGTATTGATGCAGTAAAACAAAAAGCCGCGTTAATTGCTTGGTGTAAAAGAAATAAACTCAAAATTGTCACTGTCGGCGGCGCTGGTGGGCAAACTGATCCCACTCAAATCCAACTTACCGATCTAGCTAAAACGATCCAAGATCCATTACTTGCTAAAGTGAGAGGGATTTTACGTCGTGAGTATAATTTTACTAAAAATGTCCAACGACGTTTTGCTGTCGATGCGGTGTTTTCTACTCAACACCTGGTTTACCCTCAAAGTGACGGTTCAGTATGCAGTACTAAAGCGACAGCAGAAGGTAGTATGCGTATGGATTGTGCATCAGGGTTCGGCGCTGTGACAATGGTTACAGGCACATTTGGCTTTATTGCTGCGAGTCGTGTGTTAGCAAGGCTAGCTGAAAAGTAAGTTATTGTTTTAATAAGCTGATTAATGCGTACTATTTGGCATCAAAATTGCTTTTGAAGTATTAGATTCAAAAATCTGACACTTTGGAAGCGAGATGATGAAAATTAAATTAGATAACTTAAAATTTGCCAACGCAAAGCGTGTGCTTGTCAGTGTAATGCTCTGGTGGGTTGTTGCTTGTGCTGTATTGTTGTTTGCCCCTTCTCATGTCTTGCAGACTTTATCGTTAGATAACCTAGTGAACGAATATGGTCATTTTATTGGCCTAGGTCTCATTGTCGGCGCAGCTTTCTTCTTAAGTCAGTTATTCACTTTTGTTGTTGATGAATCTATTAATTATTTACGTGAAAAACGCGCGATAGAAACCATTGAGTCTAAAGTTAAATTGCTGGATCCTGCTGAGCGTGCATTGTTGCGTGAATTCTTCCTTCAAGGTGCCACTATTTTGGCATTACCTCAAAACGAACTGGCGGTGAAGGGATTAGTTGCGACGAGTATTCTTGAGTTAGTGGGTAATGAACGTCATTACGCGATACAAGGCCCGACAGCTGAGTATAAAATTTCGATGAAAGCGAGAGTGTATTTGAATCGCGATGTATTACGATTACCTGCTGGTGAGCCCAGTAAAGAAGAATTGTCGCATTTGATTAAAGCCAGGCCGCAATTCATTAATGGTTTAGTGCAACCTAGAAAACATGCTGCTTAATCACCAACCATGATCACTTACCATTGATTTCATGTTTATTAGGCAGAAAAATGGGGGCTAATTGCCCCCTAATTATTTGCTAAAAAACACAAAAAAACTGACTAAAATAAAAATAAGTAACACCTATTTCTTTGGAGCCGACTTCACTATAAACATCCACATCATGTAAGACATAATTCCCATAGTGCAGAAGATGACAATCATAGATAGCAAACCTATTGCATTACCAAACATTAAATCTAACCAGAATGCCATTTTATTATCTCCTTTATTGTGAAGTCATAAATAACATACTAGATACATCTTTTAACAATTATGATCTCGATCAATTAACTTGTCGGTTATTGCTAGAATGCTAATGTAATGAATTAAAAATTAGAAAACTCTGCAATCGATCACTATTTACATGGTGTCGAGTTAGAACCGAATTTTCGAAAGGGATGTGTGAGCTGTTGTTTAGAGTCAGCTTAGCGCAGCAAAGAGCGCTGGTTGAATGAGATTTGAGCTGTTGAAAGTAAATAGACTAAATAGCGCATTAAAGAGCTTGCCATTGTTAATGGCCTAGGTATAATTCTGACTCTCGATTGAGCCTAGCTCTGTTGAGACATCAATATGATGCCGGTGTGGTGAAATTGGTATACACGACGGATTCAAAATCCGTTGCTTTCGAGCGTGGCGGTTCAAGTCCGCCCACCGGTACCACTTCCTCTTTGAGGATTAAACCGACTTTATGTCGGTTTTTTTGTGTCTTAAATTTGTATCGTGCTAAGTTTTGATTATCCACTTAGGTTGGTTTTTTCTTTTTCTAGCATTTTTATTTATATTCTCAATTATTAATAGTTTATTAGTGTAACGATCATTAATTATAGTGATATACATATTTGTTTGCATATGTAATATGTCACTATACTTATAATTAAAGGATGCCTAGGCATCCTTTAATATCCGGTTAGATTATTTAAAACTAGAATTTATAATCAATGGCTAAATAAACTTGTTGGGTATCATTTAATGAGAATGTACCAGTATTAGCACCATTGCCAACATCTTTCTCGTAGTCTTGTTTCAGGTATTGGTAACCAATTTCAGTCGACCAGTTGTCATTGATGTTATACATAAAGCCTGTTTGACCACCCCACACAAAATTATCACCAGAGCTTAAATCTGCTTCCTTGATACTGGTATGAGTCATACCGGCTGTTGCACCCACAAACCAGTTAACATTACTTTGTCCTAGTGGGACTAAGTAGTCATAAGATAATAAGAAAGTCTGCTGTTTACCAATGTCTTCAGAGTTGTAGCCATATGTACCATATACACGGCTATTGTCGTTAATATACTTACCAACACGAAGTTGATAGGCCATATCTCTTTCTTTCTCTTTTTCACCGTCGACAGAAGAGTCTAGCTTGTAAGTATTTTTTTGGTATCCAGCCGCGCCACCAACAAACCAATCAGATGCCATTGCTGGGACAGACATCATTGACGTTACTACACCCGCTAAAATAAGTTGTTTAGTTTTCATAATCACTCCAAGTAAAAATAGTTATCTCGTTTTGTTGGAGCAATCATAGTCTGACTAAGCTGTATCAGAACTGAATGAGTTTAAGAGTAAAATAAATGACTTGTTGGTGATTTTATTAATAATATTATTTTTATTAGTTAGTGGGCTCATTATTTTAAATAGATAAGTTTGTAGTGATTACCCTAAATAAATTCAATTCCTCATATATAACTATTGTTATTCAATTCTAGCTTTAACAGTAATTTAAACCTTATTTCAATATTGCTAATTGCTAATTTAACATGTTGTCTTTTTTGAGGTGTTTACTTGGTTTTCTGTGATTTTTAAATTGGAAAATTAGAGCCTTTGATCGGTATAGGTGTGAGCAGATCACAAATTTAGCAAGCTGTTGTTGAAATCCTTGCGCAAGGTCACTGTATGGTTTTTAGCTGATATTTGATGTACTGCATTTGATGTATAAACAAGATGAAGGCTGTGAAAATAATAACCACTCTGTCAGCCTTCAACTGTTATTTTCTTTGTTTATGCTAATGATAATATGCGATTCCTACAACGCATAGATAACCAATTTGTTTATGACATAGAAAATGAATTTAATGCAGCAGGAGTCGCTGCAATTACTTAATGTTTGCTAAGGAGATTAGCTAATGTTTTATGTTCATATGCTGTTGTTGTTGGCGGTAATATTTGTTGGTATTCGCCATGGTGGCGTCGCGTTCGGTTTATTAGGTGGATTAGGCGTTTCTGTTTTAGCGTTTGTGTTTGGGGTTGCTCCAGGCTCACCTCCAGTCAGTGTTATGCTGATTATCCTCGCTGTTGTGGCGGCATCAGCGACACTTGAAGCCACTGGCGGCCTTAAACTACTGGTTAAATATGCTGAAAAGCTATTAAGAAAACACCCAAATCAAATTACTTTCCTCGGTCCTTTGTGTACTTATTCATTAACAGTGTTAGTGGGAACCGGTCACTCAGTTTATCCACTTTTACCAGTGATTTATGATGTAGCATATAAAAAAGGTATTCGTCCTGAGCGCCCATTGGCAATGTCTACGGTTGCTTCGCAAATGGGGATTACAGCAAGTCCAATTGCTGCTGCTGCCGCAGTGGTAATGGCGACTGCAATGGATAATAGCCTCGATATTAGCTTGATCAATGTATTATCAGTCACTATCCCTGCTACCTTAATCGGTGTGCTTGCAGGTTGTGCATGGAGTTTGAATCGAGGTAAAGATTTAGATAAAGATGAAGCGTTTCAACAACGCCTTAAAGATGAAGAGTTTCGCAGTAACCTAATTGATCCTGATGTAGAGTCTAGCGATCAAGCGCATACCGATTCGGTTGCTAAACGGGGTCTGCTTTTATTCTTAGCGGGTATCTTATCAGTCATCATGATTGCGATGTTCAGCAAGGAAGTGTTGCCAGAAGGCGTGAAAATGTCGGTAGCAATTCAGTTTATGATGTTATCTGTTGGTGCGATTATATTATTGGCAACTAAGGTGTCACCGCAAAAGATTGTTAATAGTAATGTCTTTACTGCAGGAATGACTGCAGTGGTGATCATTTTTGGTATTGCATGGTTAAGTGACACTATTATTGGCCATCATAAAGCCTACTTAGTGAGTTCACTCAGTGATTTAGTCAGTGCCTACCCTTGGTCATTTGCTATTGCGATGTTTATGGCATCAATCTTCCTTAAAAGCCAAGCTGCAGTACTCACTATTATGTTCCCACTAGGGTTTGCGTTAGGTATCCCTGCACCTGTGCTTATTGGTGTGATTCCAGCGTGTTATGCCTACTTCTTCTTCCCATTCTACCCAAGTGATTTAGCCGCAATCAGCTTTGATAGATCTGGCACAACGAATATTGGCAAATATGTTCTTAACCATAGCTTCCTTATCCCAGGTTTTATCGGAGTCACGACAGCAACGGTATTAGGTTACTTTATTTCGACATTGGTGATTAACCACTAAGTGATGTTATGAGTAGAGAAATTTTCTGAATAATCTTTGATGTTTCAGGTATAAAAAAGCCCAGCAATTGCTGGGCTTTTACGTTAAAGCTTAAATATCAATTACGACTTCATTTTACGACGACGGAACGCCGCTAAAGGAAGAAGTAATGTAGTTAACCAGCCCATAGAGCCACCAGAAGAAGATGTTTCTTTTTCTGTCACTGAAATGGTTGCTGTCGCAGGTTCACTTTCAAGCTCTCCATCAGATGCAGTAACTTCAAAGGTATAAGTATCATCCCCTGCAGGAGCAGTGAAGCTAATTGATGAATTACCATTTGAGAATTCAACTGTTCCACCACTAGTTTGAACCCAGTTATAAGTTAATGTATCTCCATCAACATCACTACCTGAAGCTTTAGCTGTAACAACAAAGCCTTCGGTACTGGACATGCCTGAAGCTGATACAGTAGGCGCATCATTTACATTAGTTACTGTCACTTTAACTTCAGTTGGTGTACTGACAGTTCCAGCAGTATCCGTTGAAGAATAAGTAAAACTATCCATACCAAAGAAATCAGTGTTAGGTGTGTAAGTCGCTTCACCAGACTCTGTTAATGTTACTGTACCATTTGAAGGCTCATCGATGATCATTGCCATTCCAAGTGCACCAGATGCGCTTGTATTAATGATGCGTTGAGCTGTGGCAGTCATTCCATCACCAGTAACTTGAGCACGAGCCACTTTCTGATCTGGCATTGTGTCATTCTCTAGTACATTGAAGGTTGTAGCTGACTCTTCTTCAGTGGTTGGGGTGTCCATATAACCTAAGTCAAACTCACTTGCAGTTGCTTTATAGTCAATTTTAACTTGGCCTGCCGCCGCAGAGACTACTTGCAGGTAATCACCTGAAGTCACTGCTGAACCTTCACCGTTGTAATGGTATGTTGTGCCAATCGTGCCGCCAATATTCTCAGCACCAACTGAAACATTTGCAGGTAGGTTAGGAATATCTAGGTAATTAAATGACACATCTTGAGTGTCGCCAGCTTTGATCCATACGCTGAACGAGTATGCGTCTCCAGATGTGTCGTTCCAAAGCTGGGCTTTATCCCATTCGACAACAATGTAGGTATCATCTCCACTTGAAACAAATTGTAAGCCTAATTGACCACCACCAGTATCTCCTTCTGTTCCATCACTTAAATCATAATCTGACCAGAAAGGCGCTAATATGTTATTTGGGTTTGTGCTATCAGGTAACTCTTTGTTGTTCCATGTGCCACTAGTATTTCCGCCGCCAACTAATACAATCCCGTTGTCAGAAATAGTTATAGAGCTGTAAGTCACACCATTATACTTGAACGAAGGTGTATTAAAGTCGAATGACTTTTCGTCACAACCTTCGTCACATGGAGGAACATAAGCTAAATCTAGAGCGAAAATACTCGGATAGGTGCCTGTTGACGCATCCAGTGACATTTCAGATTGCTCAAGGCTACCGACCCAGGTAATAACGCCAGTATCTTCATTGACGCTAAAGCCATTTTGAGTGGCATTAGTTAAGCTAACTGAAACATCATCTTCTGAGGTTAACATTGTTCCTTCAGGTACTTTAGCTGTAAAGGTGACCGTATTTTCAAACATGGTGTTGTTTAATACTGCGGTAATTTCCATATCATCAGCTGTAGTTAAATCACTGTCATCTGATGAAATAGAAATCAGTGAAGCATCACTAGACTCCTGAGCAAGGACAGCTAATGGTAAGTGCGCATTTTGCAGACCTGCAGCACTTGTTAGCATTACATTACCGAATATCCAGTCACCGTAATCAGAGAAGGTTGAATCAACAGTCACCATAAAGGTTGCAGAGCCACCTGCTGGAATATCCAACATCGATGGTGATACTGTAATGCCTGCAGAATCACTGCTTGCCGCTAATGACCAAGATGTATCTTCGTCACTCTTGTTGTAGACAGTACGAGTGAAAGTACATGGACCAACACATGAATCAGCTGCAATTGAAGGCTTATCGAAGGTTAGTACTGCTTTAGCTGCAGCATCTAAATCCATACGACCAGCACCCATCGCAAATGGTGTTGCCGCAGTCGTTGCATCATCATCTAAAATGCCTTCGGTAGTCGAAGTAGATGTTAATGCTGTTTTAATGTCATTTGCAGACCAATCTGGATGAAGTTGTCTCATCATTGCTGCAGCACCTGCAACATGAGGACTTGCCATACTGGTACCAGAAATCATGTTGAAATCTTCGCCGCCATCATCAGGGGAATAAGCTGACAAGATATTGGTTCCCGGCGCTGCCAAATCAGGTTTCAGCATATTCTGATTACCGTTTGGACCACGTGAGCTAGAGCTATTAATAGTATCAGCTAAAGCTGGTACCATTATGTGCTTAATTTCAGAGCCAACAGTACCTGTAGTTGCTGTTTCACCCATAGCATCAATGATTGCAGTACCATCATCGTTAGAAATCATTATTGAAGGGAAAGTCACACCAGGCATAGACATAGTAATTGGCGCGCCAGGGTTACTGTTGTAAACAACTAATGCTTCAGCGCCTGCATTAATAGCATTTTCTGCTTTTGTTGAGAAAGCACACAAGCCACGTGAAATTAGTGCAATGCTGCCTTTAAAGCTATCAACAGGGAAAGCTTCACAACCTTCAAAGTTCATTTCGTCAACATTTATAGCAGCGATAACAGGTGCCGTGACATCCATTTCAATGACAGTATCAGAACCAGGAATTGCTAATAAGTCTTCGCCGCCGGCATTAAAGCTATTGGCAAAATAACGACCCGTTGTGCTGTTTGCTACGGCAATACCAGATTCAATACAAGCCGGACAGCCAATAGTGCTCGCATCATTACCATCGTTACCTGCTGCTGATACCACAATGACGCCAGCAGCTTCTGCGGCTTCGAACATTGTTTTATACGGGCTGCTTGCTGGATCTGCACCAGCGCCGCCGCCCCACGAGTTGTTGATTACATCTGCGCCATCGTTAACCGCATGTTCTAGCGCTTCCATTAACATGATGTTAGAGCCGCTACCACCAGTACAATCAGCTGTTGAGTATAATGCTTTATATGACATTAAGTATGCAGCAGGCGCCACACCTGATAATTCTACATCGATGTCGTTAAATTGAGTTGATACTTGATTACCTACCGCGGTACCTGCCACGTGAGTACCATGACCACCGAAACCAAGTGGACTCATATATTCATCGGCACACACTTCAAAAGTGGGTTGAGACCAGCGGGCAACAATGAGTTTATTATTACAAAAAGACTCATCAGTCGTTGAACAGTAGTCATCAGTTGGCATAGCACCCATTGGTGCTTCAAAGCCTTCATCAGCAAACATTGGGTTTTCAGGACGGATACCGCCGTCGATGACTGCAACACGGATACCTTTACCCGCATTTTCCATTCCACTGACCGTTTCCCACATAGCATCAGTATTTATCACTTGAAGTGAGGCATCCATGCTGATGTCATACATGGTTTCTGGATAAACAGACTTAACACCTGGGATCGCCATTAACTGCTCTACAGTTAGGTTTTGACCAGTAACAGTGACACCATTGAACAGTGTTTTAAATTGACGTTCGACTTTGCTGTTTGCAGACACACTGCTTAATGCATTTGTGAATGCTTTTTGCTCTGTAGCAAGGTGCGAAGCATAATTTTGTACAGCGGTAGATTGAATGTTTAATTTAGTGTCTTTAGCTGAAACGGCAGTTGCTGCTAAGTTCGCTGTGCCGCCTTGGTACGCTGCAACAGCAGGAGAAGACAGCTCAACAATAAATCGCTGTGGTGTTGTAATATTGTTCAGCTTTACTGCTGGTTTCTTATGTTGGTCAATAGACAATATTTCTAAATCATATTTATTGCCTGTCATTTGGGTGTTTGCAAAGCTAGCGCTAGAGAGTAACGCTGCTGATATCGCTATAGATAATTTAGTCTTCACAACTTCTTCCTTGGTTAAAGCATTTACCACGTCCAAGCATTTGTAGGGTAGAGACTAGGTCGGTGGCAATGCTGTTTATTATGTTTTTACATTAATGCGTTTGGTGCATTCTTCGATGCACTCAATGACTTTTTAACACAAATAATTAACAAAGGTAATCAAAGTTGTTACAAATTAATAAATTTATCGTAAATTATAATTATTACTTTAGAGGTATACCTCAATTAAGCTGGTTATAGGCAAGAATAAAATACACTAAGGCTTAACACCTCTAACAATGGGGTTTTGTAGGCTAATTAAGGTTTCTGTTGATTGAATTTCATCAATAGATTGGATGCGATTGATTAAAACGTGCTGTAATCCGTCGATAGATTGGCACATTACCTTTACAAAAACACTGTAATTACCAGTGGTATAATATGCTTCAACAACTTCCTCTAATGCATTTAACTTTGATATAGCAGCAGGATAATCCCCTGCGCTTTTTAAATTGATGCCAATAAAACAACAAACGTCATAGCCTAAAGCTTTAGGATCCACTGTTATCCTTGCACCTGTGATAATGCCTGCTTGTTTCATTTTTTCAACGCGAACATGAATCGTACCGGCACTTACTGCAAAACGTTTAGCGAGCTCTGCAAAGGGGGTTCGCGCTTCTTCCATTAATGCTTCAAGAATTTGATTGTCTAGCTGATCTCTTTGAAATGGAGTTTCCATAGTAAAATGCCTAATTAAATTATAATTAGGCATTAATTTACGATGAATAATGAACAATGGCTATCAAAAAGTTCTCATGAACAATTTATGCATAACGTAAACTGTTGAGGTTAATGACTGCAGTTATCAAGAAAAGGGCTGGAGTAAACTTAGTATTATTGCAATCCAACGGGATGAATAAAGGGCACTTCAGCATTGAATGTCATTTTCTGTTGGCTATATGGATGATGAATGGTGAGCTCTGCGGCGTGCAGCAATAGTCGTTCAGATAAACGTTTTGCTAATGGGTCGGCATAAAAGCCATCGCCTAGGATCACATGACCCAATGCCAACATATGAACGCGTAGTTGATGAGAACGCCCAGTAATAGGGGTTAACTTTACCAGCGTTGACTGCTTAGCATAATTGATTATTTCGACATGAGTTAAAGAAGGTTTGCCGAGCTTATGATCAACTTTTTGTTTAGGCCGGTTAGGCCAATCGCAGATAAGCGGGTAATCGACTTGTTTTATTTCAGGATTAAGGTGGCCTGCCACTCTGGCATAATAAGTTTTAGCTGTTTCTCTGTCTCTAAATTGGCGCTTTAATTCTCGTTCAGCGTTACGACGCAGTGCCACTACAATGACACCAGATGTTGCCATATCCAGTCGATGTACGATTTGAGCATTGGGGTGCTTTTCTAATACACGGCTATAAATGCTGTCGTGGTATTGGGCATCACGTCCAGGTATAGACAAGAGTCCTGAAGGCTTATTGAGCACAATAATATCTTTATCCTCATGGATAATATCGAGCCAAGGATCGGTAGGGGGAGTGTAGATGAAGTCTGCCATGGTAAGCCCTTTACAAGAATGCGCGGCAAAGATACCTTTCAGCTTAAGTAAGTGCAAGCAATCTATGAATGATACTGCTTGCACGCCCTAGCGTGCTTTGACGCCAACGTTTTAGTTATACCGCTCAAGGTTTATAAAAATCGTTGTCCACTTAACTTTTATTATAAGTCGCTTATCCAAAAACACTTATGAAAATGCGTTGCCATTGACGTGCATAATGGTAAAGGTCCAGACAACAAATGCCAGCGGGACATGGACTAGTGCGTAAAAACTTTGGTCAAGTCGAGACATCCCTTGTGCATTCCAAATCAAATACACATGCCCAATGAGTACCAGTGGGAACAGGGACAATAAAGGATAAAGTGCAAACGGGCTGGCATCAGCAAAAATACTGTGGCTTAGTAGTGCCCAAAACACCATGAAACTTGTAGTTAACGGTGGGGCTGCTAAACGATATTGCTCCGGATAAGGAAACATCCTATTACCTTAAAAATAACAAAAGATAATACTAGATTAACCTTTAATTTCCTTTTTGCCATGTATTACTTTTCTATGGACCACAGAATAATGACGTAATCCAGCAGGACCATGGGATACTACGACCGATAACAGCACGATAAAAATTGTTATTTCAGGCTTCCAATCTGCCATTGGAATAAATAAACCCAGCAATAAAACTTTGAAGATCGTTAACACGCCTTTCAATTGAATTAACCAGCGCCAATCTCTAATCACTTCCCAAGCAAATAATGCCACGCCGCTAGTCATGGCTAAAATCCAGTAATTGATCCAAAGACTTTGCTCTATTCCCAGTAATAGTCCACCGCCAGCACCGACAATGCCGACAATATGTAAGGCTCTTAAGCTGGTTTTGCCTAAGCGTTGTAGCCAAAATTGGAATTCAGAAACTTCTTGATGCTGCTTTTTAGACATGAATTACACATAATTGAGATGTTAATGAGGTAACAGCTTAGCAAATTCATCTTGAATGAATAGCGATCTATAGCAAAATCTAAATTATTGGTATGCTAGCTAGATGACATTTTATAAAAATAACACCGTGAATTGTTAATCGGTGTGTTAAGACAAGCCCCTGAGCTTGTTGACTAAGGACTGTTAAATGAAAATCGGATTCTTCAGCGCAAAAAATTATGATATTCAACATTTTGATGCGATGAATAAAGACTTTGGCGCCAAGATTGAATACTTTGATTATCGACTCTGTATGCAAAATGCCAAATTAGCAGATGGTTTTGAAGTGGTATGCGCTTTCGTCAATGATTCTTTATGTGAAGAAGTCTTAGTTGAGCTGGCCAAAGGTGGCACTAAAATTATTGCCATGCGTTGTGCTGGCTTTAACAATGTCGATTTAGATGCTGCTAAACGATTAGGCATCACGGTTGTTAATGTCCCTGCATACTCGCCTGAATCTGTCGCCGAACACACCATTGCCATCATGCTAACTTTAAACCGTAAAATTCATAAAGCTTACCAACGCACTCGAGATGCTAATTTTGCCTTGTCAGGTTTGGTCGGTTTCAACATGCATGGCAAAACAGTTGGCGTTATTGGTACCGGGAAAATTGGTATCGCCACTATCAAAATCTTGCTTGGTTTTGGCTGTAAAGTTGTTGCATACGATCCTTATCCAAGTGAAGTCGTTAAAGGTTTAGGCGTTGAATACATCAGCCTTGATGAACTGTATCCACAGTGCGACATCATAAGCTTGCACTGCCCACTAACAGAAGATAATCACCATCTATTGAGCCAAAATAGCTTTAATAAAATGAAACCAGGCGTCATGGTTATCAATACCAGTCGTGGTGGCTTATTAAATGCGATTGATGCCATGGAAGCATTAAAGGTGGGTCAGTTAGGCTCGCTAGGGTTAGACGTATATGAAAATGAAAAAGAGCTATTTTTCCAAGATAAATCAAATGAAATTATTAAGGATGATGTGTTCAGAATTTTGTCTGCCAGTCACAACGTTATTTTTACTGGTCACCAAGCTTTCTTAACTGATGAAGCACTTAATGCCATTGCCTATACGACCTTGAAAAATATCACTGATTTATTGACGAGTCACCATTCAGATAATGAACTCAATTAAGCTGGTTTAATATCGTAAACAGGCTCTAGAATAGCCATTTTACTTACTGTGAAAGGATTAAAATTAAAGAGGGATTATGATCATTACCAAAGAAGTGCATGATATAGCAACGGCAACTGGCGTGATGCGCACGTATGTTTATCGTCCAGACGAGTCAGGCCAGTATTCAACGATTATTTTCTACTCGGAAATTTTTCAGCAAACAGCCCCGATTGCTAGAAGCGCTGCAATTTTAGCTGGCCATGGCTTTGTTGTTATGGTGCCTGAAGTGTTTCATGAGCTAAACCCAATTGGAACTGTGCTGGAATATGATGATGCTGGAAAAGACAAAGGTAATGCAGATAAATTTGCTAAACCGCTAGAGCATCATGACAGTGATACTGAAGCAATGGTGGAGTTTGCCCGTAGTCAGGCATATTGCACCAGTCAGGTTGGTGTAATGGGCGTTTGCATTGGTGGCCATTTAGCCTATCGTGCAGCGCTTAATGCCGATATCAGTGGCGCATTTTGTTTATACCCAACGGATATTCATTCAAATACGTTACCTTGCGAGCAAGGCAATGATTCATTGACACGAACTGGCGACATCGCTGGTGAGTTAGTAATGATTTTTGGTAAACAAGATCCTCACGTATCCAGTGAAGGACGTAAATTGATTTATCAAAAGTTGGAGCAAGAGCAAATCAACTTTAGTTGGCAAGAAGTGAATGCCCAACACGCCTTTATGCGTGACGAGGGCGAACGCTATGATGCGGCGCTAGCAGTTCAAATGTATTTGCAAGCGGTGGCATTTTTTCAAAGAGTATTAAGCTAACCGATGAATAGAGCCCATTAATTTGGGCTCATAAACTGAAACTGAAACTCTTAAACTCTTAAACTCTTAAACTTAAGCTCATAAACTTGAACTCATAAATTTGGCCTTGTGCACTTGAATACGGCAAGTCTGACTTGTCGAAAATTGATTAGCTTACGGTATTGTTTTCTGTTTCGCTGACAGTTGAGGCTTCGACATTGTTACCCGCTACTTGAGTAACATCTTTTTTAGGTTGGTGCTCGTTACCAGCCTTTGAATTCGTATGAGGCAGTTTTATCACCGCTTTTTGCAACATTAAGCTATTGGGGTACGTCATTAAGTCCCCCTTATCTCGTTTTAAAATGACATGAAATAAGCTTATCTCGACAATAATACCCGTCATATCTTCATCTTTATCAACGATCCTAATTTTTTCGCCAATACGGTAAGGACACGCAAAAAATATCAACACTCCAGCAGTGATGTTGCTCAAAATTGACCATTGAGCGAACAAAGCGACCCCAAGCACAGCAAAAGCTGATGATACAAATAGGGAAACTTCTTGATAGCCTAGCCCTAATGACACCGCCATAATCGATGCCGTAATGAAAAATAATAAATATGATAAGAGCCGAGTGACAAGTCGGGTTCTGACCTCATTTATTTGCTTCTTCTCTGATTGCTTAGTGATGATTTGCTTTAATTGATGTTGCACAAAGAAAAACACCGCTAAGCAAATACAACTAATTAATATTTGGGTCGTCATAGGTTTTATTTACTCTTTTGGGGCTAGATTTCAGATTGTTCTTGTTAAGTTTGAACTCAGACGATGAGAGTTAGAATTTATCCTGTAAACTGTCCAGCTTGCAATCAAATTCGTCATGTTGAATATAAGAAAATTTACAGTCGGATCACTAGAGTCAGTTAAATGTTAGATTACCAGCAGTTACACCAGTGCAACGATGAGATCGGCCCAATATTCGTATTAGAAGATAACGACTACCGTATTTTATCCTTTGGTGATAATGACGAACAAAGCAAAATTCTTAAAGCTAAGCCTCATGTTCCTCAGCATACTTATATTCAGGCAATGCTAGCGGTATTACTTTTCTCAACACCTAAAAGTGCAATTATTCTAGGGCTAGGGGGCGGTGGGTTGGTGCATGCTTTAAGGCGTTTTGATGCGGGGATTAAGCTCACTGCTGTGGAGCTTCGACAAGATGTGATTGATATTTCTAAACGTTATTTTCAATTACCAATTGGCAAAAAGCTTAATCTTGTTCATCAAGATGGTGGTGAATTTCTCGCTAAAGGCGATCATAAGCGAGCAGACATCATTTTTGCAGACATGTATATCGAACAAGGTGTTGATGAAAAGCAGTTAACCAAGGAGTTTATAGAGCATTGCCATAAAGGCCTTAAAGCTGATGGCTTTTTGGTATTAAATTGTTGGAAAGAGCACAGTAAAAGCGAGCTGTTAAAGCAAACACTATCGCAGCAGTTTGCGAATGTGTATGCAACCCTAACAGGCGGGGGTAACTGGGTGATTTATGCCAGTAAACAACCTCACTCATTCAGCGCCGCAAGTAACAAACAGCAGCTACAGCAATTGTCACAGCAACTTGATTACCCTGTAGGGCGTTCACTGACTCGTTTCACTCAATGGGAATAAAGGTTTTAGAATATGAAACTTGAGTGATAGTGATTAATGATGTGATTGTTAGTCCGTTACTCTTGTATGATAAGTGCTTGTTTGATGAGTGCTTGTTTCATTAGTGCTTGTTTTAATCCTCATTATTTAGACTGTTGAAATTGGTCATCGGAAAATCCGATAACACTTACCCTAACTTTATCGTTATTCTGAAAAACCGATTAAGGTGATAGTTTTTATCCGTTATATTTAATTCTGAGTTGTCGCTATTATCTATCCCATCAAACGGATACAGCTAAACACTTAATTAAATTTACGGAGCAATACAATGACTCAATCAATCATCAATTCAACTATCAAGCCATTCTCAGCAACAGCATTTCACAATGGCGAATTTGTTCCTGTGTCTGAGCAAGACCTGCTAGGCAAGTGGTCAGTTGTTTTCTTCTACCCTGCGGATTTCACATTTGTATGTCCTACTGAGTTAGGCGACATGGCAGACCATTACGCTAAATTACAAGAAATGGGCGTTGAAGTTTACTCAGTATCAACTGACACTCATTTCACTCACAAAGCATGGCATGCAAGCTCTGACACAATCGGCAAAATCAACTACCCAATGATTGGTGACCCAACAGGCGCAATCACTCGTAACTTCGGTGTAATGATTGAAGAAGATGGCCTAGCACTTCGCGGTACTTTCGTAATGAACCCAGAAGGTGAAGTTAAAGTTGCTGAAATTCATGACCTAGGTATTGGTCGTAGCGCATCTGAGTTAGTTCGTAAAATTCAAGCAGCTCAGTACGTTGCAACTCACGATGGTGAAGTATGTCCAGCAGCATGGCAGCCAGGTGAAGAAACACTTGCTCCATCAATTGACTTAGTAGGTAAAATCTAAAAGTCACTAAAATCTAAGCGTAAAATATTATCAGCATTGGCTTGCTCATCTCATCATCATGAGTGAGCTAATATTTGATAAAACGGTTTCAATTAGATTATCTCCATTGTTCCAAATCATCTCCTGTCAATCTTAGGCCCCCTTGGCTCAAACAAGTTTCATCACCTTGTTGGAGTTACTGAGATTGACACATTTTTTTGCTCAACTTATTTACTTTTTAGGAGCACACGTATGTTAGATACGAATATTAAAAATCAACTGAACACCTATCTGCAAAACCTCAAGCGCCCAGTTGAACTTGTCGTGTCAGCAGACGCTAGCCCAAAATCTCAAGAATTATTGTCACTTGCTACAGATGTCGCAGGACTATCTGACTTAGTGAGTTTGACGGAAAAAACGGGTTCAAGAACCCCATCCATGAGTATTATTAACCCGCAGCTAAACACTAATATTACTTTTGCTGGTTTGCCTATGGGACATGAGTTCACTTCATTAGTGCTTGCATTGCTTCACTCTGGTGGTCATCCGATTAAGCTTGCCGATGAAGTGATTGAGCAAGTTAAATCCTTACCTGGTGAATTTCATTTCGAAACCTACGTTTCGCTGAGCTGCCAAACGTGTCCTGAAGTTGTTCAGGCATTAAATATGATGGCGGCAATTAATCCAAATATTACCAATGTGATGATTGACGGTGCTTTGTTTCAAGATGAGATCAATGAGCGCAATATCATGTCGGTACCAACGGTATACATGAATGGCGAACCATTCTCGGTAGGCGCCATTAGCGTAGTAGAAATATTAAATAAACTTGATGTTAATGCTGTAGCAAGAAAAGCCGAACAGATTAACAATAAAGAAGCTTTTGATGTGCTTGTCGTCGGCGGCGGCCCAGCGGGTGCATCTGCGGCAATTTATGCAGCACGTAAAGGACTTCGAACGGGTATTGTCGCTGATAAATTTGGCGGCCAAGTGGCTGAAACTGTCGGTATTGAAAACTTTATTTCTGTTTCAAAGACAGAAGGACCCAAGTTGGTTGCTAATTTAGAAGCACACGTAAAAGATTATGACGTTGATATTATGGATAATCAGCGTGCATTGTCTTTAAAAGACGGCGGCTTATTTGAATTAGAGCTTGAAAGTGGCGCTAAGTTATCAAGTAAAACAGTATTATTAGCAACCGGAGCTCGCTGGCGCGAAATGAACGTACCTGGCGAACAAGAATATCGTGGTAGCGGTGTTGCGTATTGTCCACATTGTGATGGTCCACTGTTTAAAGGAAAACGTGTCGCGGTGATTGGCGGCGGCAATTCAGGTATTGAAGCTGCGATTGATTTAGCCAATATCGTTGAGCACGTTACTGTTCTTGAGTTTGATACCACATTGCGTGCAGATGAAGTGCTGCAACGTAAAGCCCACTCTATGGGTAATATCGATATCATCACTCAGGCTATGACTACCGAAGTTATAGGTGACGGTAAACGTGTAACGGGTCTTAAATATACCGACCGCAAAACGAATCAATCACATGATGTTGAGCTAGCGGGTATTTTTGTACAAATAGGTTTAGTGCCTAACACAGAATGGCTAACAGATACTGTGGAATTGACTGGTCGCGGAGAAATCATCGTCGATGGCAAGGGTCAAACTTCAATACCTGGTGTGTTTGCTGCTGGTGATGTGACTAACTCAGCGTATAAGCAAATTATTATTGCGATGGGCAGCGGAGCAACAGCTTCACTTGGTGCATTCGATTACCTTATTCGACACAGTGAAGATGAGCAGACTAAAGCAGCTGAAATCGCTGCTTAAATAAATCAAATTTTGGAAATGTTAAAAGCTAACTTAGGTTAGCTTTTTTTATGTCTGTGAGTTAATTCGGCTGATAAAATGCTGCAAGGAGTTGCTGTTTTTGGGTTTGTAAAAACTCTCAATTTAAAATCAGTGTTTAATCTTACACTTAATGTCGCAAGTGATTAAAAAATAGCTATAATCAAATCATAATAACTCAAAAAATAATCAGATACATGCAAACTAAGACACCAACTTTTGAATTCCAGTTGCATATAGAGACGCAACAATACTTAGCAAAAAGTTGCCGATGGCTTAGTGTTTTATCATTCATTCTAACTATTGTGATTTTTGTTTCTATTGTCATCAATAATCCAGATAAAGACATCGTTTTTACTTCACTCAGCCTCATTCCAATTACGTTAATTTCACTGTTCGGTCTTATTCACAATTTCGCATTATCAGAAAACCTTCAAGTAAATAATTACAAAAGATTTTATGCCTTCATTTTCGCCTTGGTTCTCTGTTGGGTATTAGTGTGTAATTTGTTTTTATTTCAAGCATTGTCTGCTCAAACAACCGTTGAGTCATTGATCCACTTGATTTTAATTTCTTTTGTGGTGGCGTTATTCCCGTCACGAGGATTACTGATTGTCCCAGTATTAATTATTGGTGCTTATTTAGTGATTGCGAGAGTCTTTTTCTTTTCTATCGACTTATTTATTCCAGTGATTAAAATGCTGAGCTTTTTTGCTGTGATTATTTCTGGTCAACAAGTAGTAGAAAAGTGGTTCAGAAAAGCGGTGTTTAAAGATGTTGAGAATCAGCGTTTGGTAAGCGAATTAAATCAGTTGGCACTAACGGATAGCTTAACCAAGCTGAGTAATCGACGCCATTTTGACTCAATGTTGAATAAAGAAATTCAACACTCTGAACGCACGGGCTTACCTCTGTCGATTATCTTAATGGATATCGATTACTTTAAAAAACTCAACGACTATCTAGGTCACCAACGAGGTGACGAATGTTTAGTCGAACTGGCTAAGTTATTGACCAAACAAATTAAAAGACCAAGAGACGTTTGCGCCCGTTATGGTGGCGAAGAGTTTATCGTTTTATTACCTGAAACAGACCTTTCTGGTGCGATAGATGTCGCTAACAATATCAAAATACAATTAAGCCAAATGGCGTTTAAACATCCTGATTCATTAGCAAGTGAGTTTGTGACCCTATCTCAAGGCGTCGTCCAATGGCATTCGGGCATGACACTTGAGCGATTAGTTAAGCATGCCGACGATAAACTGTATGAAGTTAAAGACAGTTCAAGAAATAATATTGCTCATTAGCTTTAGATTTACTCTGTAAAGCCGATATATACAATTGTAACAATTCCATAGTCAACAGTTGCTTGTTTTCTTTATTCTTTGTCGTTACATCACATAATCACTATTACACAATTTACTAATTTAAATTCAATGTGTTGTAGTCAATTTGAATGACTTTGTTAAGTCATAAATTTACTTTTTTAGTGCTTTGGGGGCAATAAATGAATTGGTTTAGCAATATGTCTATTTTTAAAAAAATCGGTTTAATTTTTGTATTATCAGTGATTATTTTCGCTGTTAATTTAACGATCAGTATCGTAGCAATTAATAAAAACAACGATACGATGACCTTCATGCAAGATAAGGTTTCTCAACGAGTTGAACTCGCCAATCAAAACGTAATATATGTGCAAAGACTTGATGAGCTTTATACTCAGGCTGTGTCTTTTGCCGATGAAGACCTGATTGATAATGCTAACAAGACCTTTGAATCATTAAAGAAGAACATTAATAGCTTAACAGGGCTTGATAATGAACAAGCTTCACGATTATCAACACTGAATCGAGAACTCTCCCAATATAATGACATAACCTATGATCTTGCTAAGGGGATGATAGATAACACCCTTGATATGAGTAAAGTCGGCGAAATTATTGCCAATAAAACTCAAGTTTACGACAAGCTTATCAATGGTGTTCAGCAATATAAAACCGATAAAGTATCTGAATTTAATAACACCATTCAAGAGTCAGTTAGTCGTTCTGAAAGCAGCTTGGCACTGACATTATCAATTGGCTTAGTGCTGTTATTAATTATGGCTATTGCGACTATATCAATCGCAAAATCATTAAGTGGTTCAGCAGGTAATCTAGCTAACTCTTTGGGTGAATTAGCTGACGGTAAAGGTGATTTGCGCCATCAGTTAGATGTCACTGGTCGTGATGAACTAGGGCAGGTATCTTCTAACTTCAATCGTTTCTTACGTCTTCTTGCTGATGCGATTCAACAAGTCGTCAGTGTGACAGCGCCATTACTGCAAAGCGCAGAGTCTTTAAAAGAGCGTATGGGAACAGCCACGCAAGCCACAGAAAAACAAAGCTTAGATGCAAAAGCAGTGCAACACTCAATGGAAGAAATGGGTATTTCTGTTAATGAAATTTCCCAAAGCGCTCAACAGGCAGCGGAAGCTGCAGATAGCGCAGAGCAAGAAGCGACAAACGGTTTAGCTGTGGTGGCCAGTACAATTAATATCTCTCAAGAGCTTAATGCTGAAATTGAAGTGGCTTCAGACTCGATAAATGAATTAGCCAAAGATACCGAAAGCGTTAATTCAATTTTGAATGTCATTACCTCAATTGCCGAACAAACTAACCTTTTAGCATTGAACGCTGCTATTGAAGCAGCAAGAGCGGGTGAGCAGGGGCGCGGCTTCGCGGTTGTTGCTGATGAAGTCCGCGCATTAGCGTCGAAAACTGCTGATGCAACTAAAGAGATTCGCGAAGTGCTATCGCGTTTAAAAGTAGCGGCTGAATCTTCGGTTAGCACCATGGATGTCGCTATTGGTAAAGCATCAGATAATGAGAAACATGCCCGTGAAACTGGCGATGTGCTTAAGTCAATTCAAGAACAGATTGTCAGTATTAATACCATGAACACCCATATTGCGGCGGCGACAGAACAGCAATCAGCGGTTGCGGCGCAAGTGAGTCATAACGTGGTTGAAATGAATGCTTCATTTGTTCAAACTTTAGATATCCTTGCTGAAGTACAAGATGTATCAGAAGGCTTATTAGGTTTCTCTGACGAGCTTCAAAGTGCGACCTCTCAGTTTAAGCTCTAACGAAATATAAGCAGTAGGATAAATTCACAGTTACTAAAAATTAGTCATAAAAAACAGCCTTTAAAAATAGTAGCAAAAAACAGTCACTAAAAAGCCACCGTCAGGTGGCTTTTTTGATCATAGGTTTTGAGATAAAAGTAAACAAAACCTCAGAAAACATTTTACTCAAATTGATAAGTATAAGAAATCCCGATTTTATTGGTTTTTCCGTAGTCACTCTCAGAGATAAAGCCATAAAAGTTAAATGATTGCTGCTGATTAATTTTATAACTCGCACCGCCGCCAGCCCAATAGCTAGAATAACTGTCACTACCGGCAGCGCCACCGCCAAATGCCATTAAGGTCCAACTTTCTCCGAGAGGCTTCATCGCAAAAGCGCCAAGATATGCACCATGGCTGGTTTTAGGAACTAAAATAAAGCCGTTATCATCTATAACGTCTTCTTCGGCAATGTCGCCATCGGTATAGTTGTAGCCGGCCATAGGAAATATTTGCCAGCCACCAGGGGTAAAACCGAAATAACTCAATGGAATAAATGTACCCACACTATAACCGTTAGAGCTCGCATCATTGTCGTATTCATTGCGATTAAAGTTAAAGTTCACAATACCAAAATCAAATAACCAAGAACCGCCAATGCGCCATTCACTGCCATCATCATTAATGCGTGCGTTTACCATTCGCGTAGCATCAAGGCCAATAGATCCCGAAAAGGTAAATTGATCGTTGTAGCCGACACCCGCTTTAGTGACAATTTTAGTCGGATCTTCATGGTGCTTTTCGTCAGCGCTAGCTAGCAAAGAAGCAGGTAGCGTACACAAAATTGAAAATGATGTGAGTAAATGAGATTTTGCCATACGAAAGGGAAACCTATTGATTGGTGAGCAATGTACAGAGATAAATATCCCCCATTCTATCAAAGCTGGTTGCGCTATTTGGAATATCGCTTATTCCATTAGGAATAAATGAATTAAACATCACTGTTTGCTGCTTTGTTAGGCGCCACTTTTCGTCTTGTTAGCGTATTATCTCAAACATTATAATCGGCGAAATTGCTTCATTCATCGCTTTGATTTAACTTATTACCAATAGGTAAAAAATCATAAGCCAAGCTCATAAGAAAAGCGCTTAAAAAGTGCCTTGAAATCTAGTTTGTAGCTTTAGCTGACTGCGCAAAAGGACTCCAATGCCAAGCTTGATCAGAATCGTGTTAATTAATACTCACCTCCCAGGTGTAGTAGAACTTCAATTAGATGGACACACTAATATTTGTGGTACCAATGCGTCGGGTAAAACCACGTTACAGCGACTGGTTCCCGTGTTTTATGGCGAATACCCAAGCCGCGTCGTTCCTTCTACCCGTGACAGTTTCGAGCGTTGGTACTTACCTCACGATTCAAGCTATATCATTTATGAGTATCAAAAGAGTGATGGCAAGTTGTATCAAGCGGTTATGGCGTCAGCTGGTGACGGCAAAGGCGTTAACTATCGCTTTATTGCTAAAGGCTTCGAGTTAGATGATTACGTTAAAAACCGTAATGGCGATACAATTATTTGTCATACCATGGCTGAACTTGGCCGAGAAATGAAACGTGCTCAAGTCACTCATACTAATCTACTGAACACCCGTGAATATCGCGCGATTATCCAACACGATCGCAGTTTATTAACTACAGGTGGTAATAAAGGTGAGTTACGCACCTATGCGCATCACTTTTCATTGTGTGACAGTGAATATTCATTACGTCATATAGAGAAACTTGCTAAAGCGGTCCATTCCAAAGAAGGAAAAATGGAAACCGTTAAGTCGATGGTTGCGGCTATTTTAGAAGAAGACGGAGTTAATCCGCCAACGTCTCGCCTTAATCCGCAGCGTGTCGAGAATTGGATCCGTGAAAGCCAATTGGTACAAGGCTTTGAACAAATTCGCCCAGAGTTTGAGAAATTAGAACAAGAATTTAACCAGTTACTGAGCGCTGAATTGCGTTTAGGGACATTGGGTAAAGGTTATCGCGCAGATGAAACCTTTGAAGCTGAGAGACAAGATATCAATCAAAATGAATCTAAAGATGCCAGTTTACAGCTGAGATTATTAGATGAAGAGTGGAAAGAAGCACGTGATGAGATCAGTCAGGAGTTATCTTTTGCGCAAGGTGACACACGTAAGTATGAAGCTGAACTGGATGCCATTGAAGATCAATACGAAGGCTTTTTAAATGCCAATATTGAGCAAGCTAAAGCTGATTTAGACAGTTTGGATAATTGGCGCAGTGATTTAGAAAACCTCACAGAGCGTCATAAGCTACAAACTGAAAAGCACCAAGATATTGAAGCAGCTTACAGCTCTCGTCGCAGTAAAATTGCAGAGCAACTACACCGTGAGCTGGAATCTCTTCATGAAGAGCAAGATGAAGCGCGTGAAAACCGCGATAGTCAGCGTGAAGCGTCGTCAGAAGATTTAGCGGCACTAGAGAATTTATGGCGTGATAAAACCGATGCTGGTAAAGCGGCATTTGCTGAACAAGAGTACCAACTCAAATTAACTCGCGGTGAGTTAAGTCATCAGATTGATGGCGTAACGTATACCGAAGAAGAAAAAATGACGCTGGCGGTATTCGATGAACGAATTAGTCGCGCCGATGAAGAGCAAGAAATTTGTAATCAAAAAGTCGATCGTTTATCGAGTGTTGAACGCAAGCTCAGAGCAAAGCGCGATCAAGTCAGCGAAGCATTACGCATCGCCAGTGTTCGAGTAAACGAGCGACTAAGCGATGTAGATGATGTTAAAGGGGTTTTATTTCCTCAGTCACATACTTTACTTGAGTTTCTACGCAAAGAGTCACCGGGCTGGGAGCAAAGCTTTGGTAAAGTGATTGCGCCAGAATTACTCCATCGAACAGACTTACATCCAAGCGTTTCAGGAAATAATGACGAGTCGTTATTTGGTATTGGCTTAGATCTTAAAGCGATTGAGGTGCCTGATTATGCCGCCTCTGAACAGGACTTACGTTTAAGGCTCAATAAAGCTGAAGATGCTTTAGCCCAAGCTGAAGAGCTTAAAGCTGAGCACGAAGATCAGCTGGTTGCCATCAACGATGAGCTCGATAATCTTAATAAAGAGCTTACCTTTGCCCGCACAGCTTATAAAAATAGTCGTGAAGATGTTAGGCGTTTATTTGATGAAAAACGCAGTACTCAAGAGCAAATCAATCAAGCTTTGGCTGATAGAAAAGCCCATGCAAGCAAGCGTCTTATTCAGTTAGATAACGAACTTAAGCAACAACATAATCACCATTTAGCTTGGTTATCTGAGCAAAAAGAGCAAGCGCTTGAAGCGCGAATGGAAAAAAATGCTTACTGGCAAGATGTGGTTGGCGCACTGGATAACCAACTAGGGCAAATCAAAGCCAATATTGAGACTCGCCGCAGTAACGCCAAACAAGAACAGAAAGCCTGTGATACTTGGTACAAGAACGAGCTTAAATCTCGCGGTGTCGATGAAGCAGCGATTGTTGCGCTTAAAGGAAACATCCGTGAATTAGAAAGCCAAATCAGTAACGCTGAAAAACGTCGAAGTGATGTGTTGCGTTATGACCATTGGTATCAAAATGCATGGATGATCACTAAACCTAAACTGCAAACCGACTTATCTAAAGTCAAACAAGCCGCACTAGAGTTAGAGCAGCAGCTTGCAAATAAAACAGCAGATGTGAAGCAGCGTAAACAGCAGCTTGAAACCAAGAAAAAAGCTTCGGATGCTGCGCAAGTCGATGCATCTGAAAACTTAACTAAATTACGTGCAGTGATGCGCAAATTAGCGGAATTGAAACTACCACCTAGTAAAGATGAAGCTGATGGCAGTATTGGCGAACGCTTAAGACAAGGTGAAGAGTTACTTCTGCAACGCGACTATTTATTGGGTTCAGTAAAGCAATATGTTGAACACTTTGACTCGGTGATTGTCAGTAAATCCGGTTCGAGTTTAGCTGAGTTTTGGGAGCGTGCTCGGGATGAGTCGAGCTTTACTAACGATAAAGGGATCCGTTTACTGGATTACCGTAAGTTAGTGCCGCAACTTGAGCAACTGCTGAATGTGATGGTGCCGCAATCACTGATGGCTATTCGTGAGCAAGGGCGTATTTTTGGTATCGATTTAACCGCTTATTATGATGTGCTCGCCGATATAGATCGCCGTATTGCCTCACAAAGCGCGCGGATTACTCGCGAAGTCGGCGAAGAGTTATTCCTTGATGGTGTTTCAGAGTCGGCAGTGAGGATTCGTTCGCGTATTAGTGAATTAGAGTTCTGGCCAGAATTAGAAGTGTTCGTGAAAGCCTTTAAACAATGGAAAGCGGATGGTTTTAGCCAATTGCCTGATGAGCATTACACCTCAAGTATGCGCCGAGCATTAGACATCATTGGTCGCTCCGCATTATCTGGTGGTATTGCTAAATTACTGGAAATTGAATTGCGCCTAAAAGAAGGCAATAGCGATTTGATTATCCGCACCGATAGACAGCTTAATGAGTCATCAAGTCATGGTATGGCTTACTTAATCTTGTGTAAGTTCTTATTGGCATTTACGCGCTTATTACGCGGTAAAGCAGATGTCACTATTCATTGGCCAATTGATGAATTAGGCACTTTGCATCACACCAATGTGAAGAAGATTTTTGATGCTTGTGTGAATAACAATATCAGTGTTTTGGGGGCCTTCCCTAACCCAGAATCTGAAGTGCTTAACTTGTTTGCTAACCGCTATATTATCAATAAACAAACCCGAAAACTGCAAGTGGTTAAGCCTAAAAGTAATCCTCTGGCAGAACGATTAAGCCAACGAGCTAACAAGGAGACTGTGTAATGTCTGAGTCTATAACGTCTACTTCAAACTCATTAAACTCTGTCTCTTCAGACACGCCTTTGGTCGGCACAGGGGTATTGATTGAACAGTTGTTACGCGGCGAGTTTATTTGCCGCACAACCAATGAAGATGGTTGGCGCGCGCTTAAAAATAGCACCACCTTTGAAAAGGTTGAGCAATATCTTAACCAAATTAATCGCACGATTTCATCGGCTGCTGAAGGCGATGTATTTTTTTGTGGTTACCAGCAACTAGGAGATCAAGAAAAGAAGGTTATCTCGAGTCAGTTTAAAGACATTTGTTCAGCGTTAATTCCGCTGGTGGAATGGTTAGTACTGGTGCAAGAGAGCAGTGGCCAAGATGCCCCTTTAAGTGAAGGCGCACCAATAAGATTAACTGAGCTGCAGGCGCGTATTGAAGATACGCCAGCCTTTATGGAACAACTGGCTAAATTAAGCCAGTATCGACTATTTGGCTCAACCAGCAGTAATGTCGATAACCAAATAAAACTGGTGTTTAAGCGGTTAGTTGAACTGGGCTACTTGATTAAGCCAAACAGCGAAAAGCAGATTTACATCGCCACGGGTAAGCTTGATTACCTGTATGAGGTGATTCGCTTTATTGATGAAACCGAAGGACTAAGTCTTGAAGCTCAAGCTGAAACGGCCACGCAACGGGATTTAGTATGAGTAATAATTTACATCAAGCCGGGGTTAAGCTGCTCAAACAGCTCAGTCGTCATGCTGATGTGGTTATGGATGCCTATTTAGCTGGCTCAGTCAGTGAATCTACTCATGATGTTGCGGTGATTGAGAAACTGAAAAAGAGCGGTATTTTATGGCGACCAGAACCAGACGAAGAGCTGCGACTAAAACGCTCGGTGCGGGCTTTACTAGAAGAAGCCTTAAGTGATGAACGTAATCGGCAGATTGATTCTAATGTGGGATCCGCATTTAGCACCATTAAGACTTTGGCTGATCATTATAAAGAAGCCCGTCATAATATCGATTACAGTGCCGCTGAAGCGTATTTAGCTGACTTAAGTGAACATGTTTATAGCTTTACCGATAGCCTAAGGTACTCCATTAGGGTGTTATGGAGCCGGATCAATAATGAGTTTGGCTATGTGGGAAGTATCAACGCTAAAATTCGCGAAAATGAATTAGCCCAAAGTCAGGTATCTGAGCTACTTAACGGTCTGGAGATGTTCCAGTTCAGCGAATTAAGTGAGATTGCCGGTGATATTCGTGAGTTACGACGTTTGCTGGTCACTAACTTACAAGAAACTTTAAGTCAGTGTACTCAAGAAGTCAGTGCGGTGCAGGGCAGGTTATTGGAGCTTTTAGGGCGATTTAGACAAATCCAAGGCCGAACTCGATTGTTGAAAGGTTTTTTACTGCACACAGATTTACACCCTGATTATCAACCAGAAAATCATGTTGGCCATAAGCATGTTCCTAGGTTGTTTAATTGCGCTGAAGCGATCATCAAGCCTGCCAGTGTTGATGTGCATAATAGTCAGCATGAGTTAACCTTGCTTGATACGGTATCAAAAATTAAAGCCATTAGTCGGGACTTGTTACCAAGCAAAGTGCGTGAGCATAATGTTGAAACCACAATGACTGCAGTGGAAGATTTTGATATCCCAGATAATCCATTGAAGCTAGCTGTCGATGAGTATTTCTGTGAAGTCATTGATTCAGGTCTTCGCCAGTCGGCGCTTGAGTATCTACAAGCTAATAAGCTTGAGTGGGAATCCGAAAACTGGCTGTATCAAGTTATTGGTGGCTATGAAGGCTTACCCGACGAGCATAAAGCCTATTTTGAGTTGGAACCAATAGGTGAACCTGATCCTGTTTATAATGGTAACTTTATGATCCACGATGTTGAGCTATGGCTAGCATAAAAAGACGAGCTTTGAATTTGCGTTAATGGCGCTCAAAACGTAAATAAGCTTGTTAGCGGGTAAAGCAGTTAAGGCAACTTAACTGCTTTTTTATTGGCTAGAATTTAGCCAGTTGAAATTGCTGTGATGATTTAACAGTAGCGACTCATATGGTTTTATATTGATACATTTATCGATCTTACTGATAACATTATGATTAATTTTATTTAGTAACAAATGTTATTGCTTACGAGTGTTATGGCATCAAGGCAAAACATATTGTAGTAAGCCAGTGTATCTAACTTAATTTGGTAATTTAACTAACGGATCTCGCTGTTATGGAGTTGTGTTTTGGTTTTGAAAACTGGCATAACAGTCAATTTTATTAAATTTCATGGTTTAATTGTTTTAAAACAGTCAATTATACCTCACTGTAAATATCTAGTTTAATTCCTTATAACAACTTATTGATCTCTAACATTGAATTATGTTGCATCTTGTTTCAGTATCCTTGTCGTTAAAAATAATTAAAACAAATTTTATCGTCGTTTTTAGGTGTTTTCTTTCTGAAGTCGGCTTGAACTAGGAATACAGAAAATTATGACCAAATCATTATCGACTCGAATTTTTATCGGGTTATTCTTAGGGGTACTACTGGGTAGTATCGTTCAATTTGCGCTAAATGATGTGGCGTTCTTTTCGGGGACATTAGTCGAAGTCGCTTCTGGCATTGGTAAAATGTTCGTCAATATGATCATGATGCTAGTGGTGCCGCTAGTATTTGTCAGTATTGTTTGCGGCGTGTGTGAACTACAAGACCTAAAAAGCTTCGGCCGTCTTGGTGGCAAAACGTTTGGCTTTTACATTATTAATACCCTAGTGGCGATTACGGCTGCTTTTGCGGTAGCAATGTTAATCGAGCCAGGTAAAGGCGTTGATATGTCTAGTGCTGGTGGTGTGGATATTACCGCCACTGAACTGCCTAATTTGATGACCTTGATTGTCAATATCGTACCGAATAACCCGTTCTCTGCATTTACGTCAGGCAATATGCTGCAAGTCATTTTCATGGCGCTATTGCTAGGCGGTGTGATCAAGTCATTAGGTGAAGTTGCTAAAGGCGCAGTGAAGGGCTTTCAAACCGCTAACGTCATTATGATGCGTTTGATATCAGTGGTGATGAACCTTGCCCCTATCGGTGTATTTGCATTGATGTTCAAGCTTGGTGCGACGTTAGAGCCTGAAATCTTCTTCAGCGTGGTGCAATATTTATTGTTAATTCTTGGTCTGTTATTACTGTGGATTTTTGTGGTTTATCCATATGCAGTAAGTTTCTTTACTCAAGTAACAGCGAAACAATTCCGCGAAAAAACCCGCGAACAAATCTTGTTCTCGCTATCAACTGCGAGTTCAAATGCAACAATTCCAGTCACCATGCGTACCTTAACTGATAAGTTAGGTGTTAACCGCGCAGTTGCTGGTTTTGGTGTGCCACTGGGCGCGACGATGAACATGGGCGGTGTATCAATTTACATCACTATTGCAATCTTCTTTGTTGCCAATGCTTTTGGTATGCCTATTAGTGGCGATCAAATTCCAGCCTTATTGTTCAGTGTTTTCTTATTGTCAGTGGGTGCAGGTGGTGTGCCTGGTGGTGGTATGGTGATGATTGGTGTGCTTATTCACCAAATGGGATTACCAGTTGAAGCGTTTGCTATTGTCGCTGCGTTAGACCGTATCATCGATATGGTGCTGACGTCATGTAACGTTGTTGGTGATACCGCTGTATTAACCATTGTCGACCAAACTGAAAAACCGCACCAGATTGAAGCTGAAAAAGCTTAAGTTTGATTGAGTCTTTTGGGGCTCAACGAACGGTTAACCCTATGCTTAACCGTTCGTTGAACATGGGGTTAACAAAAGGTCTGCATTTGCAGACCTTTTTTGTATATGCTTAGTTAACTATCATAAAAATAAAGGGAAGGTTGCGTGAAATTAGGGATTGGATTTATTTTAATACCATTAATGTTATTGATGGGATGTCAGTCAACGACGCATCATGGTGAAGCCCTGCCACAATATACGTTTATTGCTCATGATAATGATATGGAGCGAGTAGCATCGGCGCAGTCTACAGCTCGAGCAAATGGTAAATTGTTACTGGTGGTGATGGGCGCACAGTGGTGCCATGACAGCCGTGGTCTTGCTGCTAAGTTTTCGACAAATCAAATGCAAACCATACTATCCGATCGCTTTGAAACTGTGTTTGTTGATGTGGGTTACTTTGATGACTTACATTATTTACCTCAAAAATATGCCTATCCTGCCTACTTTGGCACGCCGACAGTGATGGTGATTAACCCTGAAACCAGTCAACTTCTCAATGAGGTAAACTTATCTAAATGGCAAAGTGCTGACAGTGTTCCTATGGATGATTATCTAACGTTCTTTTCAAGTATTGGTAGCCAACCTGTCGCGCCATTACATAGCTCTGCGGAAATTGATCAATTTACCGAAAAAAATGTGGCGAAAATGAAGCAGGGCTTTGATCATTTAAGACCGATTTGGGCTGCGGTGCGAGAGGGGAGTGTAGATAAGTCGGATGAGTTGCAAGCTGTCGCCACTGAAGTGTGGCAATTTCGCACGCAATTACAAAAGGATATTGTCGCAATGAAACTAAAGTTAGCCGAAGATCCTGCAGCAAAATTGAATTTGCCCGATTATGCTCTTTTTAGCTGGCAGTAATAACCGGGCCTAACACTCGAAATAAAAAAAACCGCCAACTGGCGGTTTTTTAGTTAAACCTCACTTAAAAGATGAGGTTTAAAATAAGCAGCTTAGCTGATTTCAGGTTCACTACTGTAATCAAGACCGTGATAGCTTAAGCAAGTTTCAACTTCGTTAGCTGATCCTAAAATTACCGCTACACGTTGGTGAATGGCTTCTGGTTCAATATCTAAGATGTCACCATAACCAGTTGAGGCTTTACCACCGGCTTGTTCTACTAATAATGCCATTGGGTTAGCTTCATACATCAAACGTAGCTTATACGGCTTCTCAGGGTTCTTGTTATCGGTTGGATACATAAAGATACCACCACGACATAACACGCGATGTACATCACCCACCATGGCTGCAATCCAGCGCATATTGAAAGACTTCTCACGAGTGCCAATTTTACCTAGCAACAAATCGCTAATGTAAGTTTGCATTGGCGCTTCCCAAAAACGTTGGTTTGACATATTGATGGCAAACTCAGCAGTATCTTGGCTGATGCTAACACTCGGATCTGTTAGCAAGAATTCGTTTGTATCAGGGTCTAGAGTATAAAGTTGAGTGCCATTACCTGTTGTTAATGCCATCATGGTTGATGGGCCATATAGAACATAACCAGCAGCAACTTGCTGACGACCATTTTGTAAAAAGCTGTTTTCAGTTAACTCACCAGCTTGTGCTGGTAGTACTGAGAAAATAGTGCCTACCAAAGAGTTAATATCAATGTTTGAAGAGCCATCTAATGGATCAAAACAAACCAAGTATTCACCTTGCTTATTCACTTCAACCACATAGTCTTCTTCTTCTGATGCTAGACCACGCACATTACCTTCGGCTTTGAGTGCATCTTTGAGCATATCGTTGGTGATAACGTCGAGTTTCTTCTGTGTTTCGCCTTGGACATTCTCTTGTTCAGTTGCACCTAAAACGCCTGCTAGTGCGCCATGGCGAACGGCTTGGCTAATTTCTTTTGAACAGTCAGCTAAGCTCAAAATTAATTGTGAAAGAGATTCTGATACAGCTTGTTTTGTAAGGGTTTGTGTCAAAGTTTGCATGCTTGTTCCTAAGACAGTAGAGGTTAAGGTCGGTAACCAGTGGTTAATGTTCTATTTTATTGCCACAGATAATACCTTAGTTCGGGTGACATTACAGCGTGAAAAAGATGAGCAATATATGACTTCGGACTGATTTGTTATAAACTCACGCAAAATGCCTACTTTAGGTTGGTATTTGGTTAAATTAAAAATAATAACAATAAGAAATTTACACCATCATTTTTTGTAAGGAATGACCATGATGACGAAATGGAAATCTACAGCACTTTCAGTGTTATCCGTAATTCCGCTAGTAATGACTAGTTCTCTTTTCTCGACCTACGTATTGGCCTCAACAATGAATATGACAGGTAATAACACTCCGCTTACTATTGAACGAATTCATGCTTCGCCAGCCTTAGCTGGTGCAAGCCCTAGAGGACTGAAGTTGTCTCCAGATGGTAGATTGGTGACATACCTTGCAAGTCGTGAAGATAATCAACACTTCTACGATTTATGGCAAATGGACATTGCAACGGCAAAGCGCAGCATTTTACTCAATGCCGATAAATTAGCTTCGGGTGAATTGTCTGATGAAGAAAAAGCACGCCGTGAGCGCCAACGTATTTATGGTCAAGGGATCATGGAGTACTTCTGGGCTGATGACAGCGAAGCGTTATTGATCCCAGCTGCTGGCACTTTATATTATTTTACCATTGCTGATAACAAAGCGGTGGAGCTTGATACTGGCGAAGGTTTCGTTACTGATGCGCGACTATCGCCAAAAGGTAAGTATGTATCTTTTGTGCGAGAGCAAAACATTTATGTACTAGAACTCGCTAGCTCAAAACTGACTCAGTTGACCTTTGATGGCAAAGGTCCGATTAAAAATGGTATGGCAGAATTTGTCGCCCAGGAAGAAATGGGCCGTATGACAGGTTATTGGTGGTCGCCAGACGAGTCATCTATCGCGTTTACTCGTATTGATGAGTCAGGCGTTGAATTAGTCACGCGTAATGAAATTTATGCAGATGGGATTAAACTCACCGAGCAGCGTTACCCATATGCGGGTAAAACAAACGTTGAAATAGAGTTAGGCGTGATTACGCTTGCCAAAGAAGGAAAAGAGCAACAAGTTTCATGGATCGATTTAGGTAAAGACAAAGATATTTATTTGCCGCGAGTCAAATGGCTACCTGATAGTCAGCATTTATCATTTCAGTGGCAAAGCCGCGATCAGCAAGCGCTTGATTTACGCATTGTGGATGTTAAAAGCAATAACCTTGCAAAAACGGTAGTGGCTGAACGAAGCGAAGCATGGGTTAACCTCAATGATGATTTACAGTTTTTAAAACAGCAAAAGTCATTCATTTGGGCCTCGGAGCGAGATGGTTTTAATCACCTTTATTTATTCGATGTAAATGGCAAAGTATTAAAGCAATTAACCCAAGGTAACTGGGCGGTTGATGCGCTTGAGTTAGTTGATGAAAAAGCAGCATGGGTTTATTTCTCTGGTCGTAAAGATTCTGTAGTTGAACGTCATTTATACCGAGTGCCATTAGCTGGTGGCGAGATCGAAAAAATCTCCAGCCGTAACGGCATGCATTCTGCGGTATTTGCAGATAATAAACCTGTTTACTTAGATTACTTTAATAGCCTAAGTCAGCCGCCACAAGTGAGCTTACACGATGAAAAAGGTAAGCAATTAGCTTGGGTTGAGCAAAATGAAGTTAATCAGTCACACCCTTTGTATGACTTTGCGGGTCTTTGGCAAATGCCTGAGTTTGGAGAGCTAAAAGCTGAAGATGGCCAAGCACTGCAATATCGTTTATTTAAACCTGTACCTTTTGATGACAGTAAGAAATACCCTGTTGTTGTTCGCGTTTATGGCGGTCCACATGCGCAATTAGTGGTGAATAGTTGGAGCGAAGCGGATTATTTTACTCAGTATCTACTGCAACAAGGTTTTGCGGTATTTCAATTAGATAATCGTGGCTCTGCGCACCGCGGTACTGAGTTTGAATATGTTATTTACCAAAACATGGGCGATGCAGAAGTCGAAGATCAGAAAGTGGGCGTAGATCATTTACGTAGTCTGCCTTATATCGATGGAAACAATATTGCGATTTATGGTCATAGCTATGGCGGTTACATGGCATTGATGGCGCAATTTAAAGCACCTGATTATTTTAAGGCTGCAATATCTGGCGCACCGGTCACAGATTGGCGTTTATATGATACGCATTACACAGAACGTTACATGGGTCATCCTGAAAGAAATCAAACAGGTTATGATGCCAGTAGTGTTTTACCTTATGTGAAAAATTATCAATCAGGATTGATGATGTATCACGGCATGGCTGACGATAATGTGTTGTTTGAAAACAGCACTCGCGTTTATAAAGCCTTGCAGGATGAAGGTAAATTATTTCAGATGATGGATTATCCAGGTTCGAAACATTCAATGCGTGGTGAAAAAGTTAGAAATCACCTTTATAAGTCATTGGCTGCTTTCTTGGAAAATGAGTTGAAGTAATGACGGTAGCGGTACTAATAGCCCTCAATGTGATAGCGGGGGCTTTGTGTTTAATGAGCTTAATTGAATTGTTTAAAGACAAAAGGCGTAAATAATTCGATCAGTTAAACTACATTCATAAGAAGTAACGTCTCGGTATTTAAAGCGTAGCTTACCCCTTCGTTTCGAGATTGAGCTTTAGCCAAAGAATATTCGTAATATAGTTTGTCCGTTAAGCTGAATTACAGCCAATAAAAAAGCCAAGTCATCGACTTGGCTTTTTTTATTTCCGCAATAAGCGAAAATTAATCTTCTAAGTTACCGCAAAAACGATAGCCTTCACCGTGGATAGTCGCGATGATTTCTGGCGTATCAGGTAAGCTTTCGAAATGCTTACGGATGCGACGAATGGTTACGTCAACAGTACGGTCATGTGGCTTAAGCTCACGGCCAGTCATCTTCATTAACAAGTCAGCACGAGTTAAGATTTTGCCTGGGTTTTCTACAAAGTGAAGCATCGCGCGGAATTCACTGCGTGGAAGCTTATAAGATTCACCTTGTGGGCTTACTAAAGAACGGCTGTTGATTTCTAAGCTCCAACCATTGAAGCGGTAGAATTCTACAGAACCTTTTTCTTCGATTTCTGCACCAGCACTATTAACGCGAGTTAATAAGTTGCGAGCACGGATAGTTAATTCACGTGGGTTGAATGGCTTAGTGATGTAGTCATCAGCGCCAATTTCAAGACCAAGAATTTTGTCAACTTCGTTGTCACGACCAGTTAAGAAGATAAGGCCGATATTGTTAATTTCACGAAGCTCACGAGCTAACAATAAACCGTTTTTACCAGGAAGATTGATATCCATAACAACAAGATTAATCTTATTATCCTGCATGGCTTTATGCATTTCTGCGCCATCGTTTGCTTCAGTTACTACATACCCTTCTGCTTCAAAAATACTACGCAGTGTATTACGGGTTACAGCTTCATCTTCAACAATAAGAATGTGTGGGTTTTGCATGTTATTTACCTAAATTAAAAACAATTGATTCTAGTCATGTTGCACTAGGGCGTTGGCGTGTTTATTAATGAAACGCCGATAATTTATAAATTTCACGATAGGTGTTTATCTATGTCTGCCCTGAACAAAACACGCTTCATGACTAGCTACATTATATACACTCAGCTTAATACATTATTAAAAGAGACATACGTGACATAAATGTGATCATAAAAAATCCATATTCTCATTGTATGCTGAGTCTTAACTCACTCACAATCAGTCTAAAGATCTATTAAAACAATGATTCGTTACACTATGAGATTAAATTGCTCATAAAAGTTCCTTGGCAATTTAATAATGTTCTATATTTAATGTTATCTAAAAATGTAGAACAAAATGCTCAAGCTTGATTATTTAATGGTGAAAAAATGTACCGATAAATGTAACAGCTTGTGCCACAACTTATAGTTATGTAGCAAAATCTAGCTAGTGGTGATTATTGTACTCGTTTTAGGCATTTGTTAACAAATGAAATGTTAACAAATTTACGCATTAGAATTGTTACAAAATTGAATTTTTTAATAAGCCTTTGATTTTGCTGTTTAATTTAATTATTGTTCTTGTGACTTGCATCACATGGACTATGAGCGTGAATAAGGGTTTGCTACACTTAACTGGGATTAACAGAGAATATTAGATAATGGATAATTTAATTGATAGCCTTTGGCACAAGTATCAAGGAACACAATTTTTACTCACGCAGCGCTTATCTAATGATATTCCTTTCGCCATTGTCACCGCACACAATCCTCTTGGTAGTGTGCTCACTCCTTGCCAAAATCGGTTATTAGACCGTCGTTTACAGCGAAAAATTGAACAATATAACAGTCCATATCGTTCACTTATTGGCGCAGCTCCTGATTTATCGCATATGGAAAAAAGCTGGGCAGTCTTTATTGATAAACAGCAGGCGTTAGAATTAGGGCGAGAGTTCAAACAACATGCGATTTATTATGTGAACCAAGGTTTATTGTTTCTAGTGGCTTGCGGAGATGCGCCAGATGATGAAGTGATGATTGGCGACTTTACAACACGTACCCAGCTAGTGAATGAACTACCAGATTTGCACGAGTAATTTTTAGGTATTATTGCTAATTAAGTATTGTTGTTAATTAGGTATTGTTGATTAAGGTGAGATCTCTGCCCAGAAGTCGTTAATGGTATCTTTATGTAGGTTTTATTCTAGCAAGAGCAGATTAAGGTTGAATAACAGCTTCATTCTGAAAGCGGATTGTAGAGCTAACTATTTATCACTTACTGACGGTTCACAATTGCATTGAAAATACGTATTCATTGGCGAGGTATATAAACCCTTTTAAGACATCATTGAGCAGTAATCGCTATTTTTGTTATTGCAGATGTATAATATTTGCTTCAACTATCCATTAGATTGTTTTTTGTATTCTTCTTTATTGCTGTAATTTAAGTATTTATCTTATCAATTCCTTCAAAAAAGCTCTCCTGTTTGATTAAGCATTTAAATGTCGTATTTTCAGTATTCTGTTATTTAGTAACTTTATTACAAGTCTGAATTGACTTAGATGGTCATTTATTGGTATTTTTCACTTTCTTCCATTGGGAGAAACAGAAGAGGAGCGTTAGCTAGGTAGTGAGTCTGAGGAAAACCTATTCCGATGATGACTTATGAGGGAGATTAGCGCCGAGATATTCGAAGTGATTGGTTTAACTTCATATCGGTCGATTAGGCTGAATCCTAACGATTGTCACCTATTAATTGGTGGAGAGCTTCTGGTGAAAAGATTGCTGTTTCCCTTCTCTAAGGGTGCGTTATCACTGCACCAGGCTCTTCGAACGAAGTAAGTTCGGAGCGTAATCATGTTTTTAAATCTTATTGTTCAATCTGTAAATGCTAGTCAGCCTATTGCTGAGGTGCTGTCATGAGTTTAGTTGTTGCTAAATTTGGAGGCACATCGGTTGCCGATTTTTCTGCAATGAATCGCTGTGCAGGTATCATTCTTGCTAATTCTAATACTCGTGTTGTTGTCGTGAGTGCCTCAAGTGGCGTGACTAATTTACTGGTTGAGTTGACTCAAGCCAACGTAAATGACCAACGCCGTATGGCTTTGTTGACTCAAATTGCCCAAGTTCAATATGACATTGTTGATAAGCTAGAGCGCCCACAAGATGTGGCGGCAACAATTGATAAGCTACTCAGTAGAATGTCAGTACTTAGTGATGCGTTAGTGCTAGATAGAAGCAAAGCCATTATTGATGAGTTACTCTCAATGGGTGAGCAATGTTCTTCATTGTTATTTTCAGCAGTTATTCGCCAAAAAGGCACGCCTTCGAGTGCATTTGATGTAAGACAAGTACTGAGAACCGATAGTCACTTTGGCCGTGCAGAGCCACAGATAGAGAGTATTGCTTCTTTAGCCGCTGAACATTTAGCGCCGCTTTTAAATGAACAGGTCATTGTAACTCAAGGGTTTATTGGTGCAGACAGTGAAGGGCACACGACAACATTAGGCCGTGGTGGCAGTGATTATTCAGCAGCTTTATTGGCTGAAGCGCTTAAAGCTGATGCGGTAGAGATTTGGACTGATGTTGCTGGTATTTATACTACTGACCCTCGTTTGGCCCCTAATGCTAGACCGATCCCTGAAATCAGCTTTAATGAAGCCGCTGAAATGGCGACTTTTGGCGCCAAAGTATTGCATCCTGCGACTATTCTTCCTGCTGTTCGTCAAAAAATTCAAGTCTTTGTAGGTTCAAGTAAAGCACCTGAGCAGGGCGGAACCTGGATCCGTCATCAAGTTGAAGAGGTCCCTGTTTTTCGCGCCGTTGCTTTAAGACGTGATCAAACATTACTAAATTTACATAGCTTACAAATGCTACATGCTCAGGGCTTTTTAGCGGAAACCTTCGCAACGCTTGCTAAGCATAAAATCTCTGTTGATTTAATTACCACATCAGAAGTTAATGTCTCGCTGACACTGGATAAAACCGGTTCAGATTCAAGCGGTCAAGGCTTATTAAGTGAGTCGTTATTGCAAGAGTTATCACAGCATTGCCGAGTTAGAGTAGAAGATAATCTCGCTTTAGTCGCGATTATTGGTAATAAAATCGCTTCAACAGCTGGCATATGTAGTCGTGTATTCTCAGTACTAGAAAACCATAATGTTCGCATGATCTGTCAAGGCGCGAGCCCACACAACTTATGTGTGTTAGTGGCTGAATCAGAAGCGGCAGATGTAGTAAATTCATTGCATCAAAATCTATTTGAATAAGTAATGCCAATAAGGTTAAAAATGACAGCATCAACCGGTACTTCTAAAGCACTGACTTCGCAAGTTGAGTTGGGAGAATTGGCCACTGGTCAAGCGCTTACAGCGCCTTTGTTTAGTTTTAAAGGAAGCGATAGCGCTGCGCCTTCTGTGTACATTCAAGCAAATGTTCATGGCGCAGAAGTACAAGGTAATGCGGTTATTTATCAGCTAATGACCTTGCTAGAATCATACACTATTTTAGGTGATATTCGCTGTCTTCCACTTGCTAACCCACTAGGTATAAACCAAAAAAGTGGCGAGTTTACCCTGGGGCGGTTTGACCCGATCACTGGGGTCAATTGGAATCGTGAATATTATGAACATGCTGATATTATTAGCAATATTCCTCAATGGTTTGAACTAAACCAAGGATTATCAGATGCTGAGTTAGTCGTGGCTTTTCGTGAATTATTAACCCGTAGCTGTCAGCAACGTATCGCCAATACTTGGGGCATAAGCACAGGACACCGCCTTGCGGTTAGCTTGCAATCAATGGCCCACGACGCTGATATTGTATTAGATTTACATACTGGTCCGAAATCAGCCAAACATTTATATTGTCCTGAATATGATGTTGAAGCCGCTGGATTCTTCTCTATTCCCTTTTCATTGATAATTCCAAATGAATTTGGCGGTGCGATGGACGAAGCCGCTTTTTATCCATGGTGGCAGCTTCAACAATATTGCGCCACGCAACAACGTCATTTTGATGTACCGGTTGCCGCATTTACCTTAGAACTGGCTAGCCAAGAGCGCATTGATATGGCCGACGCTAAAGAAGATGCGCTAGGAATTTTGGCTTATTTGAGTCACCGAGGTGTGATTGAAGAGAAAGTGCTACCAGCTGAGATGCCGCGCTGGGGCTGTTATTTGAAAGACTACAAAAAGTTTCATGCACCAAAAGCGGGATTAGTAGAATATTGTGCAGAAGTGGGCAAGCCGCTGGCAGCAGGTGAGTCGTTAGTTACCCTATTAAGACTTGATCAATATGGCTCAGAACAAGCGTTAACGTCAGTGAGTTTACCTTGTGATTGCGTGCCTGTTTTGCACTTTGCTTCGGCATCAGTGCATCAAGGTACTGAGCTGTATAAAGTGATGACGAATGTGTTTGAGATTAAATGATGTATGATTTTTCCTGAGCTTATAGCTTATAGCTTA
>NZ_MCUF01000018.1:19528-39068 GCF_002873615.1 Shewanella sp. 10N.286.51.B7 | reverse complement strand
AGCTTATAGCTTATAGCTTAGAACTTAGAACTTAGAACTTAGGGCTTAAGGCTTAGTACTAGAACTTAGCTATCATTTGGGACACTCAATACCAAATATAAACTGCGTAAGGTAAGTGGGTTAAACTTTCGAAATAACCCACTTTAATTCTTGTTAACTCTTCAATATTTCAAGTGGCATAGCCAGCATGTCATCACCAGAGCCTGCAAAGTACCAGATAATTCCAATCAAAATACCCACAGTTAAAAAATACCAAATCGTAGAAAATATCTGGCCGTATCTATCTAACGGTAATAAATGACTTTGATGGCGGGTTTTCCATTCAAACACAATTTCTAGGCTACCGATTAATAACAAGAAACCAAGTAATGCTAAACCTAAACTGTAACTGATGAACACACCGATTGCTGCGCCAGCCATACAGGCGATAAGCCCGACCATGCTGTTCATCGAAAAGGTAATGCTTTTTAAAATATGACCGCCATCTAAAGGTAAAATTGGTAGTAAATTAAACAGGTTTAGTAAGGCGTTAAAACTAGCGAGGCCAGCGAAGAATATATTGCCAGTGACCCAGTAAGCTATCATGCAACCTATCGACATTATTAAGCCAAATGTGGGCCCCATGATAGATATCACTACATTTTGCCAACGGGTATTAATGCGCTCGTCACTGACCGCTAAACCACCCATGAATGGGATGAGATAGATGCCTTTAGTCTTCATGCCAAAGTGTTTCATTGCCTTGATATGACCGTACTCATGGATAACCAAACAAGCGATTAATGCCAAGGCAAACTCGATTGAAAAAAGCCACGAATAGGCAGCAACACTCGCAGCTGCCAGCATCGCTTTAACCACTTTGGCACTTTTAAGTAATTTAAATCCTAAAGATGCCAATCCCACCATACTGAATTGTTGTTTTTTTACTGGGGCAACTTCAGGAACTTGTTGTTCAATATCCTTGGTATTACGTTGTCCTTCAGCAATGGTGTCTTTATCGACGAGCACTACATAGTTTATGAGAAACGGCTGCCATTGCACATCGGCTTCGAGACGGACTTTTGTGATGTTTCTACTGGCTTCTGTAATGACATCATCAGTGCTCGATGTTTGCATGGAAGCGGGCCGTGATAACTCAAACTCATGTATGTTAAAAGCCTGATTATCTACAGATGCTGACTTTTGCGAGACTAATTGATTGTCCCAATATAGTTGTTGCCAGCCCGCCATGGAGCCTTCTAATCGTAGGCGTTTACCAAGGCATTCTATATTCAGCAGTTCCATAAATTTAGCTGTTCCATTGTTATGATGAGAAGTTGATGATTGGTGGTGTGATTTAATTGATACATTGTTCGATGCAATTATTAAAACCGCTAGGCATTCTGCCTGATAGGCAAGGGTGACTCAAGCTAAATAGATTCAAGATAAGCGACAGCTTCAATCCCTTGCTTTACATCACTAAAAACAATTTTAGCGCTACAGCAATGACCGTTTAATACTGCGTGTTGTCGAACCAAATGGATAAAACTGACAATATCGATAGGGTGTTGGCTTATTTCAAGTTGAGGTAATTCCGCTGTGGGTTGTGGTACCTGCATCAAGCTTGAGTCTATTGTCGGTTCGATAACAATATCAAAGGTTAGCCCTGCAGTGTCTAATAGCTGATCTTGGTGATCATAGATGTGTGGTTGCAAGCAACAAAACTCTAGCCAATCTCTCTCACTGGCTAGATAAATCAGCTCTTCACTTTCTTGTTGCTTGATAATTGCAGGCCAACAAATGTTATCCATAGCATTTATCACCATCAGTTTTAATGGCTACCGTAATCAAAACTGATTTCATTATGAAGGTTTTTAATCTGACAAGGTCCATGCTCTCTTTGGGTTCGATTTTGAGCAGGGCCAATATGGATTTCGACATTGGAAAAAATATGCTGTTCAGCTTGAATAAAGTGCTTGCTGTAATAACCTCCGACCTCTTGTTGTAACTGTTTACACTCAGACTCTGCTTTAGCACGGTTATTCGCGACTTCTTTCTTTTCATCGAGCATCATTTTCACTTGCTCTATCATGCCGGCGTCAGTTTGCCATTCTGATTTAGGCGGAAGTTTTCTGAGTCGAGCTTCGATATCAAGCCCCATCACAACTAACTTTTTCGCTTTAGCATCGCACTCTTTAACTTCTGCTCTAAGCTCAGTTTGGTGCATAGCGCAATAAAGTTCTGTTTTTGTGCCTGCGGTTGCACCAAAGGCGACAGCTTTTATGCCTTTTTTAGCGGTTGCTCTACCGCCAACTAAATCACCGCGCTTTGCGCTAGGATCGCTGACAGTAATAACGCTATCCGATTGCGAATGACTATGCAGAAGTTGCTTAGTCACTAAAATATCACTGTGGGCAGTTAAATTTGAATATTGTACGAACTGAGCACAAATTTGCCCTTGAGCTGTGATGTTATTACTGAGTTCATGTTCTTTAATCTGCCTGCCAATAATGCCTTTGCTGACAATAACATCACCATCGGCTTCTAAGGTGGCTGATTCAACAAAGCCCATGACCGTAATGTCACCACTGCTTTTTACTTTCATACCTTCATGAACGTCACCTGTGATTAAAATACTGCCTTCAAAATCAACATGACCATACTTTACGTCGACATCTTTAATTTGCAGCACGTCATCGACTTGCATACCTTTTTTGTTTTCAACAGGCTGACCTGCCACCGTAGCGATCAGTTTATATGGATCTTCAGGGTCGATTTCTGTGCCACTACCAGGCTGCATCGACAGATCTTTTCCTTCAACCTGTAATATGGCTTCACCATGGATGTTATATCCAGCAGTGCCAGAAGTTGCAGGCGTTTTAACCATTAATACATCACCAGGTTTAACCATTATCATGGCGCCTAGGTTACGCATATCTACCGAGCCGTCTTCACGCTCTTGTGGTTGCAATAATCGCTCACGAGCAAGTGGAACTTTTCTACTCAAGCTAGCATTAATACCGTTGGCGGGTAATTTACCGACGGCGATAACACTGTCACAAGACTCACCAGGGGGAAGAATGGCTAATTGCTGAATAAGAGATTGAATTTTCGGCTTACTTAAGCCCATTTTTACTTTGTAAGATTTAAGTCCGTTGAGGATCATTGGCAGTGATGGATCTTTGCCACCCCAAGCTGCTTCTAACGTCATCGAGGCAGACATTTTATCTTCGTTTATATCTATGATGACTTTGCCATCAGCACGCTCAGCAATAACAAAAAATAACTCATGTTGACCGTTATCTTGACCACATAGCGCATTGATTTCGGCAACAGCATTATGAATGTTGTGCTGCATGGGGCGCAGCATGGCAAACTCAGGTTGAGTTAGCAGTTTACTGACATCGTCTTCAGACACTGGCCCATGAGTGTTGGGGATAACACGAAACTCAACTTGAGTTTGGTTTTCATTAAAAACCGCTAAGCTCCAATCCAACATAAAATACCTTTTGTTCATAGCCTGAGAAGGTTATCAGGTCAATGCGCCTTAGTGACGTTCTTGTTATTAACTAACAAAATGTAGCGGTTTTTTATGATAAAAACTAGTCAGAACGCAGTTGTTTTTTCACTAAATGATATATTTTTCTTAGAAAACTAAGAACTGTTAAAACTTTGTTACTTATGGAAAAAATATAGTTTGTACTTATTGTTTTCAGCTGGCACGTTCACTTGTCCGAATTCTTCAGCAATTGTGTCTGCATAGGGGAGGTTTCTGTTAGCAACGATTTGCCAAACCCCTTTATTTGACAGGCTGTTAGCGCTTGATTTTACGAAGTCTTTAGCAATTTGTGTGGTTGCCGCTAAACCGTCATGGAAGGGCGGGTTTGAGATGATGCCATCAAATTTACCAGATATTTGTTTAAACCCATCTGAAGCATATACATTGGCTTTCATGTCATTTGCCTCAAGTGTCAGCTCGCAAGCTTTTAATGCCATGGCATTAATATCGATACAATCAATATTAAGACTCGGGTTAGCCTTTAGCATTGCCGCACTAATAACGCCAGCGCCACAACCAAAGTCGAGTACTCTGCCTGTGAGCTCGGGTAGGTGTGATAACAATAGCTCTGTGCCTTGATCAAGTTTCTTTTCGCTAAACACGCCCACTAAATTGCAGATTGTGATATTGCCTTGAGGTGTGGCCAACTGATATTGACTCACCCAGTCATTAATATTCAGCTTAGGTGCTGCTTGTATAAGTTCAGCGACAAACAATAAACAATGACGAGCATTATCGCGTTTTAATGCGGTTGAATAATAGTTTGGTAGTAATTTAGCCAGAGACTTTACGCCGCCTTTGTTTTCCCCAATGACAATGAGTGTACCGCCAACATTAAGGTGCTTGGCAGCCAACTGGAAAAGGTATGGCGCGAGAGCTTTTGCTTTTGGGAAGTAAATCACCACAGTATCAAAAGTTTGTAACTGAGCATCTACAGGGACGTCATGGCCAAAATAACAGTGTAGATTTGCTTTTGTCTGTTTTGCTATTGTTTGATGATGATTAAAATCTAAGGCTAATGCAGTCACTGAGCTAGCAGTATCCAGCAATTCAACAGCTAAGGCATCTGCTTCATGATTTAGAATCAGTACATTCTGGTTTTCGACAAATTGAATGTTTCGTAGCAGAACTTGAGAAGTGTTGGTGAGCACAGAATCGACCTTAATAAATTAACCCAATAGTTATTGGCGGATTATAGCAAATAAGTCGTGCAGTGTTTATCTCTAAACTCACTGAAAATGAGCAACGTCAGTACAACTCAATAGTGTGCTTCTTGATGCAAAACTTGTAAATGGTGAGCAAATAAAAAGAGCAACTCATCGATTTAATGGGTTGCTCTTAATATCAGTACTAATTTGATTAAAAATCTAATTAAGTGATTGTTTAGTTTGAGATTTGCGGTAATAAGCTCATCATTTTAGTTGCGATTTCAGTGTTATCTTGATGACCACTGAATAAACGTGAACCAGGCCCTGCAGCAAATACTTGTACATCTGATGCAGTATGTCCCACTGAAGTCCAGCCAGTGTTAGTACGTAAATCAATAATGGTCATGATTGACTTAGTCAGCTGCTTTTGACCTTGCATTCTCGCTGTATCTAAAGTGCTAAGTTCTTGCTCAGAAGCTTCGAAGCCGACAAATTTATTAAAACTGGCTTGCCAATCATCAGTGCCGATAAGCTGCTCTGCAATCTTGTTTGGTGAAGCGTTAATGTTATGCAGTATCTCTGGTTTCCAAGCATATTCACCATTAGCACCAATCGATAAACCACCGGTATTATGATCGGCTGTAACGACCATTAGGGTATCTTGGCTTTCACGTACAAATTGCTCTACCACTTCAATTGCGTTAGCAAACTCGTCCATCTCGCCCATTGCCGTCGCAATGTCATTGGAGTGTCCTGCCCAGTCAATCAGGCTGCCTTCAACAATTAACACAAAGCCTTGTTCATTTTGAGATAATAACTGCAAAGACTTTTTGGTTAATGTACTGAGTTTGTAGCCTTGCTTATCGTCAATGACCCAAGGCAATTGCACTTCAGCAAATAGACCAAGGACTTTAGGTTGAGAAATGTTTTCAAGCTCTGAAAAATCAGTAATGTGTTGGTAGCCTTTGTTAGTAAATTGCTTGAGTAAGCTATCAGAGAAATATTTTTGCCCGCCGCCCAATATGACATCTGCATCTGAATCTAAATAAGCTTCAGCTATTTCAACATAGTTTCTGCGGTGCTCGTTATGTGCGAAAAATGCCGCAGGCGTGGCGTGGTTCACTTGGCTAGTGACGGCAAGGCCGGTTGATAAACCGCGCTCTTTTGCCATCTCCATTATCGATTTGAGAGGACGCTTCTCTACATCAACAGAAATCGCGCCATTATAGGTTTTAAAACCAGTGGCAAGTGCTGTGGCCGAAGCCGCTGAGTCGGTGACATAGCCACTTACAGAAGCTGGATAGGTACTTGCCATACCAACCAACAAACGGTCGAAGACTGTTTGTTCTATTTCTTCTGTTTCAGGGTTATCTTTGAAATAACGATAGGCAGTTGTATAAGCGGGTCCCATGCCATCACCAATCATAATAACCATGTTTTTAGGTTTAGATGGTGCTGTTGATACTCTGACTTGTTTGCTGGCGATATTGGTAATAGGCGCCACGATATCAGCAGGTAATGTGGTTGGGTCGATTTCGTTATCTACTTTTTTCGCCGCATTGTCAGATGCTTTGATAATTGAAGTGTCCGATACACTAGAGACGTGCACTTGGATCTGTGATGCAGTTTGTTCAGCTTTAGTATCAGCTTTTGCTAGTAATTGTTCGTTAGCAAATGTGCTATTTGAAAAGCACAGGGTTATCCCGAGTATTAAGCTCAGTGTTGTTCTTATTAGCATGGTAAATCCTGAAAAACTATCGTGTTCAAAACTTAAAGCACCAGCCTATCAGCAATGTTAATAGGCTGGATACAGATTAAGCTTGTTTATTAACTCGTACTTCAATGGCATCCATCAACATGCCAGTAATGTCGACATCAAATGCAGCTTCAATTTCTTTAATACAAGTGGGGCTAGTAACGTTAATTTCGGTGAGTTTGTCGCCAATCACGTCTAAACCGACAAAAATAAGCCCACGTTTTTTGAGCTCAGGACCTAATGTACGAGCGATATGGAAATCACTTTCTGATAAAGGTTGTGGTACACCGCTTCCGCCAGCTGCTAAGTTTCCGCGAGTTTCGCCTTTCATTGGAATACGCGCTAATGAATAAGGCACGGGTTCACCATCAACCACTAAAATGCGTTTATCACCTTGTTTAATTTCAGGAATAAAGCCTTGCGCCATCGCATAGCGTGTGCCGTGTTCGGTTAAGGTTTCTAAAATCACCCCAATATTCGGATCATCCTGTTTGACGCGAAAAATTGAAGCGCCGCCCATTCCATCAAGTGGCTTAAGAATGATATCGCCTTGTTCAGCTAAGAAATCACGGATACGTTTAGCATCGCGCGTGACAACGGCTTCTGGGGTAAATTCTGGGAACCAAGCAGTAAATAGCTTTTCATTAGCATCGCGAAGGCTTTGCGGCTTATTGACGATCAAAACGCCTTCTTCTTCAGCGCGTTCAAGCATATAAGTGGCATAGATAAATTCAGTATCAAAAGGCGGATCTTTACGCATTAAAATGACGTCTAAATCAGCAAGTGGTGTGTCGATGCTTTCACCTAATTCAAACCACTTGTCGGCGTTATTTTCAACTGTTAACGAACGCATATTGGCCATTGCCTTACCATTTACCATGGCAAGATCTTGCATTTCCATATAATACAGTTGGTAACCGCGTGACTGAGCAGCCATTAACATGGCAAAGCTAGAGTCTTTTTTAATGTTAATGTCGCTGATTGGATCCATTACTATGCCGAGCTTGATCATACTTTTATCCTTATTTTCTCAATGCTTATATCATTGATTAACCGATATCACCGAATCTTAGTTGCAAAGCGGTAATCGCAGTTAGTGAAGCTGTTTCTGTTCGTAACACTCGTGGGCCAAGTAATACGTCTGTAAAGAGGTGCGTTTCTGTCATGGCGATCTCTTCTTTTGATAGACCGCCTTCTGGGCCAATTAATAACCGCACTTTGTTATTTTTTAATGATAAACCATTAATACCATGTGCTGCCCGAGGGTGCAGGTTCAACTTTACTGCATCTGTTTGCTCTGCGCACCATTGGCTTAAAGTCATTGCAGGTCTGACTGTAGGCACAAAACTGCGCCCTGATTGTTCGCAGGCACTGATGACAATTTTTTGCCACTGATTGATTTTCTTTTCTAGGCGCTCGCCACTGAGTTTGACGCCGCATCGATCAGAAAACAGCGGTGTAATCGTGGTAACACCTAATTCAACTGATTTTTGAATGGTGAAGTCCATTCTGTCACCTCGAGAAATTACCTGACCTAAATGCAAATTCAGAGGAGATTCAGATTCGTTAGCTGTTTGTTCGATAATCTCAACGGTGACGTTTTTCTTATTCGCGCTGACAATGGTTGCAAGATAATCATAGCCATCACCACAGAACAGGCTAATGTTGTCACCTTCATTCATGCGTAACACTCGGCCGATATGTGCAGCACCATCTTCGTCTAGTTTTACTTGCTGATTAACAGTAAGTTCATTGATAGGTTGATAAATTCTTGGGACGCGCATAGTAGATCCTTAATCAATGAGGCCGAGATTCTGACATTGTTTTAAGACAAAACTATTATGATTGCCTTGGTTTTTTGCAATAAGTTGATCCCGTAGACATTCTACTTGATCAACTGGATAAGTTTTATTCCATGCTTCAAATAAGCGTTTTTGGCTGGAAGAAATAGATAATCCATAGTCTTGTTGCATATAAAAATATGTTCGAGCAATGGCGCCGCGACTTTGCTTTGGCGGCTGAGCCTTACGACCTTTAAAGTCGACTACCATAGCACACTGGCCGTATTGAGTGGCTTGTCCATTCCATTCACTAAATCGGTAGTTACTTCTATCGCCGTTCACTTCACCGACAGCAGGGGTTAGGTTGTGCAAGTCAGATTCCATTTTTTTAAATTGGCTACTGGTTCTGCCACAATTCTTACGCCCCCCATCTTGCCAACATTGCAGCTGATGACCAAACTCCCACGCCGAGACCACATGTTCCCATTCAATTCTATTGGCTCTTGGGATTTGCTTACGGACTTGATAACCGCAACTGTCTAAATCTGGTTTCCATTGTTTACCAACGACATTGATATCACAACCACAATAGAAGCTCGTCATAGGCAAAGAAGTACTATAAATTTTTTGAGCGACTTTTTTAGCACTTCTAAAACTAGTGGGGTGCTTTGCTGCTTGCGCGCTATAACTTGTGATAATGACAGCAAGAAAGATAAACAGCAGTGTTGGCAGTTGATATATTTTGTTTGTTTTATGGTACGACACAATAAACCCTAACTTCATTAATACGGCACAATTGATACGGGTTGGTATCAGTTGATATTTGCGAAGGATGGTAAGGGATTGGTACCTGTGATGCAATCAGATTAACTAATCAAATAAGCTATTTATTATGCTTTTGCTGCCAGCACTTGCGAGCAGTTTTTACAGCGATACTGGGTTTGATTGCGCAATACTTTATTGTGGCGTCTAATTGATAACTGCACTGGGCCACATGCACAATAATACTCGAACTGTTTACCTGCTACAGACTGGGTATTAAGTTGATGAGTGGTGTGTGCTGGGACGTTATAAACTTGGTGCATGATGCGCTGCCATTCAACGCCATGGGGCTTTACTCGCCCAAATAATTGATAACTTAACAGATGGCTAATTTCATGTGGCACGACTTGTTCAATAAATTCCGTACTGTTTTCTTCAAGTAACACAGGATTAAAGCGTAATTTATTCAGCTGTAAATGTGCTGTACCTGCACTTTTTCCTCTTAAGGTAAATTGAACAATGGGTCTTGGGAATTGACGCCCGAGAATTGCCTCTGCCTGTTGGTAATCAGCTTCAATCTTTTTAAGTACAGTTTGTTGAACTTCAGTTTTAGGTAGGCAGCTTTTAGCTATAGAGCGGGTATGGGATGAACCCACACTGCTTGCTTTGGTAGAAGAGAGCTTTGTTGGGCGACTAAACAAGGTTTTGAACATAGAAGCTGGCTTGTACCTGACTCAAATAATCGTGGTTCATGAATGTATAATCACAATACATTGTTATGGAGAGTGGTACCCAACAATGGTGATATCAGTGAGTATATCTTGTGGAACTGGATTGCTGCAATCCGGTTGCAGCAAATCCATTTATAGCATTGATTATTCAGCTGCTGCCAGTTTTACCATTTCAACGATTTGCTCAACGATAGCCCATTCAGTATCTGCATCATAGCCGCTGACTCTCGGGGTATGAATGTGACCTACTGGAATATCACGGTTAAATTGTTGTTTGAGTAAGATACTGCGGTATGAAATCTCATTTGATAAATAACCACCACCTGAACCTTCTACCGAGGTTTCATTTGCCAATTCATAAATTGATTTCGCATCAAACTGTCCACGGCTGATAGTAGTGACCTGATGATTATCATTCACCTGCCATTGGCCTTCTGCTTTTTGCATGGCGCTTACAGGTAAGGAAAACTCAACAAACTCTGAACCATTTAATGTGCCACCATTAAAAAACGGCGCTTTAGGTGCTGCTTTGTTCGCGCCAGTATAAACATTTAAGTTATCTGGGGCTGCTGCACTTCTGCCGCGAGCCGGAAAGCGTTCAATATCAAAGTCATCGCGTCCCATACTCACAGTGAAAATCATATCGATGCTGTTATCGCGATACATTGGTGTGAGTAATGATTCGATAATGCCGTTATCAAAGTCGGCAAATCTGACTGGGATCATCACGGTTTCAATTTGTGCTTGCTGTCCATTAACATCAAACGTCATGCCGTCGAGTGCTAATGCTGTTAAGCCTGATGGATTGCTTTGGGTGATGTCTTTATCTAAAAAGAAAGGATCAAAACCTGTCAGTAAAATTTTGATGCGAGTTTCTGGTTTAAAGTGAATATCGCTTAAACCACGAGAAGACTTTTCAAATGCCTTAACAAGGATGTCGCGCTGCCAAGGGACAATATTGTACCCAGCATCAGCGGTTTTCAAGGTTTGGCGCATTGCCAACCGGCTCCAGTAAAGCGCGCGGTCATCGTAGTTGCCCGCTTTTACATCTGCGACAGCTTGTTGCCATAATTTTGTACCTTGCGAGGCAACCATTTGGGTAATGGCTAACTCATCTGTTGAGGCACTAAGCTGGCTATCTAATTGACTATTTAAATTATCAAAACGGTTCGCCACATCCGCCATAACATCCATCACTTTAGGTAAACGTAATTCTTCAACGTCTAAGTTTGCGGCATCATTTTTGGCATAACTGGCTGCTGACGTTAACAGTGCTGCAGCAACTAAGGTGCTGATGATTAAGGGCTTGAACATGGCTATTCCTTTAGGATGTCTTTTCGTTGTTATGGTTTAATTTACCACGGCTTTCATACTAATTCATTATTGATTGCAAAGACTCTTGGCTACTATATCGTTTGGCAAAAAAGTCTAGAAAGGCACTAATATTATTGGCTAATTGCTTACGGCTTGAATAGACGCCATAAACTTTAAATGATTCCATTGGCCATTCTTGTAATATCGGCACTAGGCTGCCTGCAGCAAGCTCTTGCTTACAACTGTTATTTGATAACATCGCAATGCCAAAGTCATCTTGTGCTAAGCGTTTGACCATACTGGCACTGTTCACTCTCACTTTACGTTGAAAGCTTGCCATGGTCTTGCGACTACCTTTACCCACAGGCCAAATTGGCGCGGATAAACTGGTGCCTAATAATATGCCGCTGTGTTGTGCCAATTCTTGTGGGGTAGCAGGGGTGCCTGATTTTTTGAGATATCCCGGACTTGCGACTAAAATAGGTTGACGTTCAAATAGCAGTTTAGCCACTAAGTCAGAAGATTCTAGTGGACCATATTTAATGGCGATGTCATATCCTTCACCGACTAAGCCAACGTTACTGTCGGTAAATTGGACGTCCAGTTCGATATTAGGATAAAGGCGCATAAAGCTACTGCATAAGTTAGCGATCACTTCTTGGGAGAATGAGACTGGTATGGCCACTCGTAGTGAACCTGAAATATCACTATGGGTATTTTCAATAATGGCTTTGGCAGCATCGATTTCTTGACTGATAGAATCACAGTGTTGAAAGAATAACGAACCGACTTGAGTGAGACTTAAATTACGGGTGTCACGTTGCAGTAACCGCACGCCTAGCTGCTCTTCTAGCTGAGCAACCTTGCGACTAATGGTTGATTTTGGTTGTCCGATGTCTCGGGCTGCTTGGGAAAAACCTTTTGCTCTAACTACTGCTGCAAACAGCATCATACCGTTTAAATCAGGCACCTTAGCCTCACTGTCTCAAAAATGGAACAAAGCGTCTCCGATAGTTTAATGGTAATTTGACAGGGAACAAAGTTATATTTACCGTCTAAAAATTTTAGAGGCTATATAAGCAGAGGATCTTTTGATGACTAGCAAAAAGCAGCCCGTAAACAAGACAACAGCTCAAGCGGCTGATCCGCTATTTTTACAAGCGGAACATTTAGCTAAAGATTTTTCATTATTTCCTGCTCATAGCAAGCAATCTTTGGCCGAAGAAATTAAAGGATTGTTATCTGAAGATGCAATTCAATCAAACTTAAAAGAGTTAGCGACATTAGATGTCGATACCTACGTGACGAAAGTCATTCAGCCAACTCAAGATAAGAATCGCCCAAGTGCAAAGCGTGTTATTGCTGATCTTAAAGGTAAGATGATTAGCGAAACTCACCTTGGTGCATTCTACAGTGCGGAAATCGAATTAAACTTTGGTTCTCGTACTCGTCGTGTTGGTTTTATTGCCCAAGAAAGAACCACGGGTAATGGCGCTTGGATGCCAGAACATCACTTAGCTGCATGTAAAGCTATTCGTCACTTCTCTGAACTATCAATGCCAATCGTTTATTTAATTGATACTCCAGGTGCCGATGCGGGTGAAGTCGCTAACAGCCAAAACCAAGCTCACACAATTTCTAAAGCGATTGCTGAAAGTGCTAACGTTGACGTGCCTACCGTCGGTATTGTTATCGGCGCAGGTTACTCAGGTGGCGCAATTCCATTAGCTGCAGCGAACATCTTACTTTCACTGCGTGATGGTATTTTCAATACTATTCAGCCTCAAGGTTTGCAATCAATTGCACGTAAGTACAACTTATCTTGGCAAGAATGTGCCAAATCAGTGGGTGTTTCGCCTGAAGAGTTACTTACTGCTGGTTGTATTGATGGCATCGTAGATTTCTCTCCTTACGATAAAGATGAGCGTCAGCATAATCTTCGCCGCGCTATTATCAGTAGTATTGAAGCTGTTGAGACTGCTGCAATTAATTTCGTACGTGAATCAGCCGATTTACGTGAACATTACGACCGTAGTTTGTCGCGTTACTTAGACCCATCTAAGAATCTTGTAGCGCTTGAAAACAACCAAGGTTTAGCTGTCGCTAGTAGCCCAACAATGCACCACAATCTATTTGGTAGTGCATACCGTTATTTACGTTACCTGACACTGCGTAGCCGTATTCATTCAATTTCTGTTGAACAGTACGGTCGTTTATCAAAAGTGAGTGTGCCAGAAGGGGACTTACTTGAACGTATCCAGCAAGAGCAAGACAGTGTCTTCCAAGCTTGGTTATCAACACCTGATAAGCTGGTTTACGATGAAGAACTGAATAAGCTTTGGGGCACGTTCGATAGTAAGCGTAATGAAATCTCTACTGAGCGTAACGTGATTACACGTTTCATTTTAGGTGAACCAAAAGAGAACTATAAAAAAGCCCGTAAAGCATTATTGTTCAACATTGGTTGGTCTTTATATCATCGCTGGAAGAGTAACGCAGCTAACAACTTTAAGGGGTTAATTAAACACCTTGAGTCATTACCTGCATCTAAAACGCAAGCACCTTGGCCAGAATTAAACCAGTTAACAGTACTGGATATTGTGGTTAACGATGAGCTGCGTGAAGATTTCATTTGGCAATGTCATAACGTACTTATCTTTAATGCGTTATACGACAATGTGGTTCAGAACTTAGCGTCGATTTCGAAAGAAGCGATGATGTCTAAGAGTCTTTCTCGTGAGTCAGTTGATAAGCTACTACATACCTCTATCGATATTGCACTTTCAAAAAATGATGACGCAAACGATAAAGCTAAGTTCTATAAATGGCTTAAATTCTTCATGGACCAATCTAACCGTGCAGAATTACTGACCCGTGTAGAGCAATGGAAGAGCGTTGGTAACCCACAATTAAACGACAGCTTATTCGTTATCTTGACGTATTTCTTTGAGCGTTTATTACCTGAATACTTTGACAGTGAAGAAGACCAAAGCAAGTACACAGGTGCAATTAACCCTGTGCGTATTGGTCGTCGTAAAGATTTCTGGAACCGCCTCACCATGGGCTACCAAGATCTATTAATCCAAAAAGTACTTCGCGACGAAAAGCGCCAAGGAAAAATGGGTTGGGAGAATGTTATTGGTAAGTTCTTCACTGAATTTGAAGAGTTAAATGGCGACAAAATGTCGGCTAACTTACTTAACTTCCCAGGTTTCCGTTTATCAATTGAAGATGCATTAGACAAAGGCATTCGCCCATGTGGTTTGATTACCGGTGTCGCTGACTTTGAGCATGGTGATAACAAACATCGCGTTGGTGTTGCTGTATCAAATATTGCTTTCCAAGCGGGTGCATTCGATATGGCCAGTGCTGAAAAATTCAGCGCGCTATTGATTGAATGTGCTAAACGTAAATTGCCAGTGGTGTGTTTCATCAGTTCTGGTGGTATGCAAACCAAAGAAGGTGCAGCTGCACTATTCTCAATGGCTGTGGTTAATGACCGTATCACTCGTTTTGTTCGTGATAACGAGTTACCAGTGTTGATGTTCGGTTTTGGTGATTGTACCGGTGGTGCACAAGCAAGTTTTGTTACCCATCCATTAGTGCAAACTTATTACCTATCTGGCACCAACATGCCATTCGCTGGCCAAATGGTAGTACCTGCTTACTTACCGTCTACAGCAACGCTATCGAACTACTTGTCGAAAGTACCTGGTGCAATGACTGGTTTGGTTCACAATCCGTTCAGCGATACGTTAGATAGCCATTTATCAAGCATTGACCCATTAATGCCGCTACCTAATTTACATGCCAATGAAATCATTGCTAAAGCACTATCAAGCTTAGTGCCTGAAGTGAAAGCAATAGAAGAGAAGATTGTTCAAGACGATCCTCGTGAGCTGATGAAGCCAATCGATAAAGTCTTAGTACATGCTCGTGGTTGTACAGCGGTTAAATTGATCCGCAAGGCGCACGATAACAAGATTAATGTTGTGTTAGTGGCATCAGATCCTGATATGACTTCAGTCCCTGCTGACATGCTTAAAGTAAACGATAAGCTAGTCTGTATTGGTGGTAATACATCTGACGAAAGTTACTTGAATGCCTACTCTGTATTGAAAGTCGCTGACTACGAAAACGTTGATGCGCTTCACCCTGGTATTGGTTTCTTATCAGAAAGCCCACAGTTTGCGGCTCTATGTGTTAACAATGGCGTTAACTTTGTTGGCCCAAGCGTGCATTCAATGACGACGATGGGTAACAAATCAAATGCGATTAAGACTTCACAGGACCAAAATGTACCGGTAGTACCTGGTTCACACGGTATTTTGACTAACGCTGAGCAAGCGGTGAACGTTGCACTTGAAATTGGTTACCCAGTGTTGCTTAAAGCGGTACAAGGTGGTGGCGGTAAAGGTATTCAGGTTGTCACTAAGCCTGAAGACATGATTGGTTTATTCCAAAAGACCTCTACAGAAGCCGCAGCAGCCTTTGGTAATGGCGATTTATACTTAGAGAAGTATGTAACGTCTCTGCGTCACATCGAAGTACAGTTATTACGTGATAAATTTGGTAACACCAAAGTATTGGGTATTCGTGACTGTTCAGTGCAACGTAACAACCAGAAAGTGATTGAAGAGTCTGGTTCTACTATGTTGCCTGAAGAGCTTAAGCAGCGTGTGCTTGAATATACTCGTGCTTTAGGTGATGCGACTGATTACATGGGCGCAGGTACGGTTGAATTCATTTACAACCTTGATGCTAACGAAGTGTATTTCATGGAAATGAATACCCGTCTTCAAGTAGAGCATCCTGTAACGGAAGCGACATCAGGAATCGATATTGTAAGTGCGCAGTTTGATATTGCTGCGGGCCGTTCAATTGAAGACCTACAACCTGTTGATCAAGGTTACGCCATGGAAGTGCGCGTAACAGCTGAAAAAGCAGCACTTGATAGTGAAGGTGTACTGCAGTTATTACCTAACCCAGGAATGATCACTGAATGTGTTATGCCTGAACGTGATGACATTGAAATCATTTCTATTGCTGAGACTGGCAAAGAAGTATCGCCGTACTACGATAGCTTAATTGCACAAATCATTATTCGCGGCGAATCACGTGAAGATGTTGTCACTAAGATGTCTGAGTATCTTGATAATGTCGTGATTAAAGGTATCGCAACCAATATTCCATTATTGAAGCTGATTCTTAAAGATGCGACGTTCAATGAAGGTGTATACGATACTAACTACTTGCCGCGCTTAATGGCTGAGTTAGATGTGCCTGCACTAGTTGCTGAAATGGAAGCCGCTGCTGAAACGGTCGGTTTAGATACTGAATCACTGCGTGTTGCTGAAAGTAATGAGCTTAAAGTATTAGCACAAGGTGCGGGTATCTTCTATACCTCACCAGCACCAGGTGAGCCAGACTTTGTTAAAGAAGGTGACATTGTTACTGTGGATCAGAATTTAGCGCTTACAGAAGCGATGAAGATGTTCTCGCAAGTAACTCTAGCTGGATTTAACCGTCAAAACGCTGTGCTGTACCCTGAAAATCAGAAATACCGAATTGAGCGTATTCTGAATGGTAATGGCCAGCAGGTTTCTCAAGGCGATTTACTGTTTGTTATTTTACCTATTGATGGTGAGTAACAATCAATTAGCGTGATAGCAATGCTATTACGCTAACTAAATTGCTTAACTAAATCCTCAGTTGAAAAACTGGGGATTTTTTATCGCTATGCAAGATTGAACTCGACACAAATTAACGTAATTAAGATTGAATTAATTGATACAAATTCGCTTTTTTGTTGCCGATTGCAGAAAAAATGTCTTACTCAACCTATTCGTCATAAAAAATACACGATTTGGGTCTGAAAAACTAAGTTGTTTGAAAAATAAACAATAACTTTTATTTTATTGTTTTATTTAGGAATAATGAAATTAAAGGCAATTTTTTTTTGCAAAATGTGATAAATTTTGCAAGTCCTATTTGCGCATTTGAAGGTTCCCACTTACAATATGCGCCTAAAATAACCAGATGTGCGGTGTGTTAAGCTTTTTTCATACTCCGTGTACCTCTTAACTAATCATTAAAGTTGAATCATGACCGAATTATCCAAATACAGAAACATTGGTATCTTCGCTCACGTTGACGCGGGTAAAACCACGACCACCGAGCGTATCCTTAAGCTAACCGGTAAGATCCACAAGATCGGTGAAGTGCATGATGGTGAATCTACTACTGACTTCATGGAACAGGAAGCTGAGCGCGGTATTACCATTCAGTCAGCAGCAGTAAGCTGTTTCTGGAATGACCACCGTTTTAACGTTATCGACACTCCAGGCCACGTTGACTTCACTGTTGAAGTATATCGTTCGCTTAAAGTTCTTGATGGTGGTGTTGGTGTATTCTGTGGTTCTGGTGGTGTTGAGCCTCAGTCAGAAACTAACTGGCGCTATGCTAACGAATCAGAAGTAGCTCGTATCATCTTCGTAAACAAATTAGACCGTATGGGTGCTGATTTCTTACGCGTTGTTAAGCAAACTCAAGATGTTCTTGCAGCTAACCCATTAGTTATGGTTTTACCGATTGGTATCGAAGATGAGTTTACAGGTGTTGTTGACCTATTAACTCGTAAAGCTTGGATATGGGATGAAACTGGTGAAGCTGAAAACTACAAGATCGAAGACGTTCCAGCTGACATGGTTGACATGGTAGAAGAATACCGTGAAATGTTAATCGAAACTGCTGTTGAGCAAGACGACGATCTAATGGAAGCTTACATGGAAGGCGAAGAGCCTGCTATGGAAGACATCAAGCGTTGTATCCGTAAGGGTACTCGTACAATGGCATTCTTCCCAACATACTGTGGTTCTGCGTTCAAGAACAAAGGTATGCAGCTTCTTCTTGATGCTGTTGTTGACTACCTACCTGATCCAGTTGAAGTTGATCCTCAGCCTCTTACTGATGAAGAAGGTAACGAAACAGGCGAGCACGCTTTAGTTTCAGTTGACGAGCCATTCAAAGCTTTAGCATTCAAAATCATGGATGACCGTTTCGGTGCACTTACTTTCGTACGTATTTACTCAGGTAAAATCAAGAAAGGTGACACCATCCTTAACTCGTTTACAGGTAAAACTGAACGTGTTGGTCGTATGGTTGAGATGCAAGCTGATGAGCGTAACGAATTAGATTCAGCGCAAGCTGGTGATATTATCGCTATCGTTGGTATGAAGAATGTTCAAACTGGTCACACTTTATGTGATGTTAAACATCCTTGTACTCTTGAAGCAATGGTATTCCCAGAGCCAGTTATCTCTATCGCTGTAGCACCTAAAGATAAAGGTGGTTCAGAGAAAATGGGTATCGCTATCGGTAAAATGATTGCAGAAGATCCATCTTTCCGCGTAGAAACTGATGAAGATTCAGGCGAAACCATCCTTAAAGGTATGGGTGAGCTTCACTTAGACATTAAAGTAGACATCCTTAAGCGTACTTACGGTGTTGACTTAATCGTTGGTGAACCTCAAGTTGCTTACCGTGAAACTATTACTCGTGAAATCGAAGATAGCTACACGCATAAGAAACAGTCTGGTGGTTCTGGTCAGTTTGGTAAAATTGACTACATCATCCGTCCAGGTGAGCAAAACACTGGTTTCACTTTCAGCTCTAAAGTTGTTGGTGGTAACGTACCGAAAGAATTCTGGCCTGCAGTTGAGAAAGGTTTCGCATCATTGATGGGAACGGGTACTGTTGCTGGTTTCCCAGTATTAGATGTTGAATTAGAACTTTTAGATGGTGCTTTCCACGCAGTTGATTCGTCAGCTATCGCGTTCGAAATTGCTGCTAAAGGCGCATTCCGTCAGTCTATGCCTAAAGCCGGTGCACAACTTCTTGAGCCTATCATGAACGTTGATGTATTCAGCCCAGATGATAACGTCGGTGACGTTATTGGTGACCTTAACCGTCGCCGTGGTATGATCAAAGACCAAATGGCTGGTGTTACTGGTGTTCGTATTAAAGCTGACGTACCGTTATCAGAAATGTTCGGTTACATCGGTTCACTACGTACTATGACATCAGGTCGTGGCCAATTCTCTATGGAATTCGCTCACTACTCACCATGTCCAAACAGTGTTTCTGAAAAAGTAATTGCTGAAGTTAAAGAACGTGAAGCTAATAAGTAATTATTAACTAAACTCTTTAATTAAAAAACCGCTGCCTTTGCAGCGGTTTTTTTATGGGTCATTTTCAAGCTTAGATTCAAATAAGTATTTAACTTTGTATTAAATAAGAAGGTGAGAGAATAAATTCATTTCTTTTTACTTCACTTATTTACTCTTTAGAATCATGCTTACCGACAAAAGTCATTAATAGACAATGTCAGCATTTAGTAGAAAACTGCGGTTGCTAACTTGAATCGTCTATTCTGAAATCGGTTGTTGCAAGCTGTAGTTTAAAAGCATTGAGATAGGGCTTTAATCACTGGTTGACTGTGTTGACTGTGT
>NZ_MCUF01000018.1:0-18785 GCF_002873615.1 Shewanella sp. 10N.286.51.B7 | reverse complement strand
TGTGTTGACTGTGTTGACTGCGGGCAGGTGCAGGTGTTGATAATGAAACTGTGCCAATATAATAATTAGCACAGCTCCATTTCTCTGCAGAGAGTAAGTATTAAAATAAGGGTTTATTACTTAACGGTTGCTCTTAACATCCAAGCCGTTTTTTCATGGATCCCCATTCTATCTGACACCAGTGAAGCCGTTGATTCATCATCAGCCTCTTGGGCTATTTTTAACACGCTTCGCGCCGTTTTTATCACTTGCTCATGTCCTTTTGTCAGTAGCTTAACCATTTCTATTGATGTAGGTACACCATCAACTTCAGTAATTGAACTGAGTTCGGCAAACTCTTTATAAGTACCTGGAGCAGGTTCATCAAGCGTACGAATACGTTCTGCTATGTCGTCGACTGCAGTTGCTAGTTCGGTATAGTGCTCCTCGAACATTAAGTGTAATTCGCGAAATTGCAGGCCTGTTACATTCCAATGGAAATTATGAGTTTGTAAATATAAGGTGTAAGAGTCAGCAAGCAATCGCTTTAGACCATATGCAATCTCTGCTCTGTTTTCTTTACTAATGCCAATATCAATATCTGTCATAACTCATTCCTCGTATCTGATATTTGTAAGCTGTTACACCTTAAGTGTTACTTGAGGTGTAAAAATTAATATGTTTAAAAGTCGTCCTGCGGGTGAGTAGGCGTGCTACTCACCACAGGCTAGTTTGGTGTTAAGCGGTTAGCTTTGTTTAAAACCTGTCAGCATTCATTAATTTCACCCATGTTGCGACGAAGTCGTTTACAAACTTTTCCTTGTTGTCATCTTGTGCGTATAACTCGGCATAAGCACGTAAAATAGAGTTTGAGCCGAAGACTAGATCAACGCGAGTGGCAGTCCACTTTAGCTGGTCAGTTTGACGGTCGACAATGTCATATAGGTTCTTTGCAGCTGGTTTCCAGCTGTACTTCATATCGGTCAGATTAACGAAGAAGTCGTTGGTCAATGCGCCTTCGTTATCAGTAAAGACTCCGTGTTTAGTACCGCCATAGTTTGTACCAATAACACGCATACCACCGACGAGTAATGTCATTTCACATGCAGTTAGTCCCATGAGTTGAGAACGATCTAACAAGAGTTCTTCAGCACTGACCACATAGTCTTTTTTCAGCCAGTTTCTAAAGCCATCATGAAGTGGCTCAAGTACGTCAAAAGAAGCTGCATCTGTCATTGCATCTGTAGCATCGCCGCGTCCAGCAGAGAATGGTACAACAATATCGACACCTGCTTTTTTGGCAGCAGCTTCAATGCCCGCATTACCACCTAATACAATAACGTCTGCAATACTGGCACCTGTTTGATTAGCAATATCTTCATAGACAGAAAGCACTTTAGCTAAACGCTCTGGTTCGTTACCTTGCCAGTCTTTATTCGGTGCTAGACGAATGCGTGCTCCATTGGCGCCGCCTCGCTTGTCAGAACCACGGAACGTTCTAGCGCTGTCCCAAGCTGTGGTTACCATCTCGTTAGTGCTGAATCCTGATGCTATAATCTTGTCTTTAACTGATTGAATATCATAATCAGTTGCACCAGTAGGAACTGGATCTTGCCAAATTAAATCTTCTTGCGGTGCATCAGGTCCGATATAGCGAGCTTTAGGTCCCAAGTCTCGGTGAGTCAATTTAAACCACGCACGAGCAAAGACTTCTGAGAAATAGGCTGGATCTTGATAAAATCGCTCAGATATTTTTCGATACTCAGGATCTACCTTCATGGCCATATCGGCATCGGTCATGATCGGGTTGTATCGGGTTGTTAGATCTTCAACATCGACAGGTTTATCTTCTTCCTTGATATCGATAGGTTCCCACTGCCATGCCCCAGCGGGACTTTTTTGTAGTTGCCACTCATGGTTTAGCAATAGTTGGAAGTAACCGTTATCCCACTTTGTCGGGTGGGTTGTCCAAGCACCTTCAATACCACTTGATACGGTATTTCGGCCAATACCTCGTTTAGTCTTGTTTAACCAACCAAAGCCCTGGTCTTCTATTTCAGCGCCTTCTGGATCAGCTTCTAATAAATTAGCATCACCGTTACCGTGGCACTTACCTACAGTGTGTCCGCCCGCAGTAAGAGCAACCGTTTCTTCATCATTCATTGCCATACGTTCAAATGTTACTCGAACGTCCTGGGCTGTTTTGAGGGGATCTGGTTTCCCATCTACGCCTTCAGGATTAACATAAATCAATCCCATCATGACGGCAGCAAGGGGGTTATCTAAATCACGTTCTCCAGAATAACGACTGCCTTCACCGCCACTTGGTGCAAGCCATTCTTTTTCTGAGCCCCAATAAATGTCTTTTTCTGGATGCCAAATGTCTTCTCGTCCAAATGCGAATCCGAAGGTTTTCAAACCCATTGATTCATAGGCAATAGTGCCGGCATAAGCGATTAAATCTGCCCAACTGAGCTTATTGCCGTATTTTTTCTTTATTGGCCAAAGTAGGCGTCTGGCTTTATCTAGGTTAACGTTGTCAGGCCAAGAATTAAGTGGCGCGAATCGTTGATTCCCCGTGCTAGCACCACCTCGGCCATCTGCAACTCGATAAGTCCCTGCAGCATGCCAAGTCATGCGTATCATCAAACCACCATAGTGGCCCCAATCAGCAGGCCACCACGCTTGACTATCAGTCATGAGAGCATGTAAGTCATTTTTGAGGGAAGATACATCCAGTGTTTTAACTATTTCTCGATAGTTAACATCATTAGTAAGTGGGTTAGTCTTACTATCGTGCTGATGTAATATGTCGAGGTTCAGGGCTTTAGGCCACCACTCCATATTGGACATACCGCTTTCAGTTGCGCCGCCGTGCATTACTGGGCATTTACCTTTAGTCATCGGTTAATCTCCTTCATCCATAAAATAATGTGCAAACCATTCTCAAACTTAATATTTACAGTATTGAGTATTTCTGTGTTGTTTTAAAATTGATTAAACAAATCAGCGTAATCGCTTTATTCTGGTATTGCTTAATTAGGAAAAATTAAATTGCTGCTAACTAGTTACAATTAATGAAACAGCGTAAGTGTGCTATGAGCGTGACGTCTTCTAATAAAAAGCCATTGATTAGTACGTTTGCTTACTCAATAAGCGATCTATTTCTACAAAGATTGATATCCGGTTGTCGTATTGATTATGTCTTTGGCTTTTGATGCTACTTCAATTTTGAAAGCTGACTTGTGACGTTGATCTAACTTTATTTGCCTGTTTTATGAACACTCATTTTAGGTCAAGTATTGTAAATTTGATGTTTTTATCAACAACGAGGTGATAGAGGGAGTTAAGGTTTACTCTTTGATTTGTGTGGAAACTGAATGTAGGTTGGAAAAAATAAGCCTAGAGCTAGATATCGTTTGGGCGTTTGTCTGTCGAGAAAAGATCGGGTTCAATCATATAAGTAAAAACACAAGTATCAAGGAAGGCTCATGATTAACGTAAGGCGTTTTACCATAAGCGACATAAAGCCTTTGTGGCAGCTAAAGCTTAATACCATCCATAATGTTAATAGCCAGCACTATTCGTTAGCTGAGGTAACGGCATGGGCGCCTCATGAATACAATGAAAGCGCTTGGGTACAAAGAGTGACAAAATTAATCCGTTTGTGGCTGAAGTTAATGGTGTTATCGCAGGTTTTGCCGATCTTCAAGATGACGGTTATATCGATCACTTTTACTGCAGCGCAGATTTTCAAAGGCAAGGTGTGGGTGATGCATTAATGCAAGCGATCTTCAACAAGGCTGCAAAGTTAACGCTTAATAGTTTGTATGCTGAAGTGAGTATTACCGCAAAACCATTTTTCAGCAACTATGGCTTTGTGGAAGAAGAGGCCCAAAGTGTGGCGGTAAGAGGTCAGAAAATTAATAACTTTGTGATGCGTAAATTACTTGGCTGATGCTTGAATCAAGAATCAAGAATCAAGAAGTAAAAATGCCACTGTCAAAAGACGGTGGCATTTTATTTTCTATAAATAGCAACTTAATAAAGCTTAGTTGGTATGTGTATTCTCAACAATCGCTTGTTTGTTATCAGCTTGAGCAACGTGACACTGCACACAGAAGTAGTATTTATCATCAAATGTGCCATCAGCTTTGACGTGAGATTTATCAACAGGTGTCGCTTTCATACGCGCTGCTTTCTCAGTGCTGTGACAGGTTAAACAACCATTCTTTTTAGCTGTAATTTTATATGAGTCTCTGTGCGGGATGAGCGGTGGCATATGCACAAAATCTCTTGATAAAGCAGTACCACGGCTTGGGTAAGTCGCTTTAGCATCTGCTGGCATTGTTGCGGTAATCGCTACATCGCCAGCGAGTGATTTAACAGTTACTGGAGCTGCTGTTTCTGCTGTTTGTTGACCTGAGCATGCGCTAAGACTGAGCACTATCGCAGCAAGGCTAAGTAATTTCTTCATGGTTTACACTCCTTCATATCCATTATTTTTTGATTAAATGGATAGAGATAAATAGTGATTCAGTGATGCTAAATTTGTTTTCAGCATCACTGTAAGTCAAATTAGGCTTTAACAATCTTCACTGGACACTTCTTGAAATCTGTTTCTTTCGATAACGGATCAGTAGCATCAAGTAATAATTTGTTGACCAGCTGTCTAGCATCAAAGAATGGCATAAACACCACGCCGACAGGTGGCTTGTTACGGCCTTTAGTTTCAACACGCGTTTTCACTTCACCACGTGGAGAAATCACTTTCACTTCATCACCATTTTTCAGGCCACGACTACTCGCGTCTTTAGGGTGCATGAATACCTGTGCATCAGGGTAAGACTTATGCAGCTCTGGTACACGAGCTGTCATACTTGCTGTATGCCAATGCTCAAGTACGCGACCTGTAGACATCCATAGGTCAAACTCTTCATTTGGCTCTTCAGCAGCGGGCTCAAATGGCAGTGCAAAAATAACCGCGCGTCCATCAGGCTTACCGTAGAAGTTATAACCTTCACCAGCTTTAACGTATGGATCGCTTCCTTCAACGAAACGACGAACCGTTTCGGTACCATTGACTACAGGCCAACGTGCACCACGGTTTTCATGGTAAGTATCAAAGTCTGCTAAATCATGACCATGACCACGGCCAAACTGAGCATATTCTTCGAATAGACCTTTTTGCAGGTAGAAGCCGAATGCATCGTTTTCGTCGTTGTAGTCACCTTTACATTCAGAGCTAGGGAATTTATCCACTACGCCGTTTGCAAATAGAATGTCATATAAAGTCTTTTCAGCGTATTCAGGCTTTTTAGCAATTAACTCTGCAGGCCATACTTCTGATACTTTAAAGCGCTTAGAGAACTCAACAAGCTGCCATAAGTCAGACTTAGCACCTTCAGGAGTTGGAACTTGTTGGTGCCACATATGAGTACGACGTTCAGCATTGCCGTATGCACCTTCTTTCTCAACCCACATCGCAGTAGGAAGGATTAAATCTGCAGCAGTTGCTGTCACTGTTGGGTATGGGTCTGATACCACAATGAAGTTTTCTGGGTTGCGGAAACCTGGGTAAATTTCATCGTTAATGTTTGGACCGGCTTGCATGTTATTGGTACACATTGTCCAGTAGCAATTTAGCTTGCCATCTTTAAGCATACGGCTTTGAAGTACCGCGTGATAACCCGGTTTTGGCGGAATCGTACCTTCAGGTAGCTGCCATAACTCTTCAGTCATTGCACGATGTTTAGGGTTTGCTACAACCATATCGGCCGGTAGACGATGTGAGAATGTACCGACTTCACGAGCGGTACCACACGCTGATGGTTGACCTGTTAGTGAGAACGGGCTGTTACCTGGGGTGGCGATTTTACCGGTTAACAAGTGAATGTTATAAAGCATGTTGTTTGCCCAAACACCACGAGTATGTTGGTTAATACCCATAGTCCATAAGCTCATGATCTTGATGTTAGGATCAGCATACGCTTTAGCCATTTCTTCAAGATTTTCAACTGGTACACCACTCATTTCTGAAGCGTATTCAGCAGTATAAGTACTGACGAATTTTGCGTATTCTTCAAAAGAGATAGGCTTAGATTTGCCGTTACCTGGGTTTTTCGCTTTTTGCTCAAGCGGATGCTCAGGGCGTAAGCCGTAACCGATGTCAGTCACACCTTCAGCAAAGTTAGTGTGCTTGCTAACGAAGTCTTTATTAACCGCATCGTTTTGGATGATGTAGTTAGCAATGTAGTTCAAGATAACTAGGTCAGATTGCGGCTTAAATACCATTGCGTTGTCGGCAAGTTCGAAGCTGCGGTTTTCAAACGTCGATAACACGTGAACCTTGCTGCCAGCGTGGCTCAAACGACGATCTGTTAAGCGTGACCAAAGGATTGGATGCATTTCTGCCATGTTCGCGCCCCAAAGCACGAAGTGATCAGCTGCTTCAAAGTCATCATAGCTACCCATTGGCTCATCGATACCAAAGGTACGCATGAAACCACCAACCGCTGATGCCATACAGTGACGTGCGTTCGGGTCGATGTTATTGGTTAAGAAACCGGCTTTATGCAATTTAGATGCAGCGTAACCTTCCCAAATAGTCCATTGACCTGAACCAAACATACCAACAGAAGTAGGACCTTTTTTAGCGATGCTTTCTTTCCACTTGTCAGCCATAGTGTCTAGAGCAACATCCCAACTAACAGGAGTGAAATCACCTTCTTTGTCATACTTGCCATCTTTCATTCTTAATAATGGCGAAGTTAAACGGTCTTTACCGTACATGATTTTAGATAGGAAGTAGCCCTTAACACAGTTAAGACCTTTGTTAACCGGACTTTCTGGATCGCCCTGAGTCGCAACAACTTTACCGCCTTTTGTTCCGACTAATACACTACAACCTACACCACAGAAACGACATGGGGCTTTATCCCATTTTATTTCTGCAGCTTTCTCTTCTGCTTGGACCATTTTGATTGGTAAGGCAAGCCCAACAGCCGACGCGGCTGCTGTAGCGGCATTGGCTTTTAGAAACTCGCGACGGCTTATGCTCATGGTGTTTCCTCACTCTTTGCTGTTAGTTGTTAGCCCTTAAACAGGCTAATCATCGTTTTGTATGCCAAATAATGGCTTTTTCATCTCTATAGAATTGAGTTTAAACCTCACATTTCGCAAGGGTATACCTCGCAATGAGTATACTGAGTGTTTGTTGTTGTAGATCACGTTTTACGATGTGATCTGTGGCACATTTTAGAAGTTACTCAGTCACTTAATTAGTTGATGGTAATTTAACCAGTATATTGATTCTAGGTGAAGATGGTAGAAATTAAAGCTTATATAAGGCCAAAATTACACTTTTTTTAATTGTTTTTATTTTGTGCAATCATTGATGTAATTATAATCTGCCATGAATATATTAAGTCGATAAATCGTCATTATCATTAATTGATATCAGAGGCTGGGTATTACGTATGGGGTAGCATAAGTTAATATCTTTAGTTGACTTAATCTTGGTTTATATATCGCTCGTTGATATTCAATGGGTTAAATTATATTGACTAATAACCTGTGAGCTCCATATAACCATTGCCATTGTGGCTGCCACTCACTTCAATTGGGCCTTCCCAGTAAGGGATGGATAAAGGCATATTGCTGTTAGGGTTGAGTGCTGAAACTGTGACATCAATCTGTTCACTAGGAATACTTAACTGCCAACTCACTGGATAACGCCCACTGGCGGTTTGTTGCCACTGAAGTGCTGTCATCGCGATGAGTTCACTTGAATCGCCGCTGATATTGCGGCCTGTGCCATCAGCAAACATTCTTCTGGCACTGTAAAAAGCAGGTAAATCTTTATTTGCCCCGCGTAGCTGAAATAGCATTAATGCAGACTCATCATCTAAACGGATAGAAAACCAATCCCAGCCTTGTTGTGCTTTAGTCAAAAACTGAGAACTCCACTCTCTGTCTAACCAAGCTTTACCAGTCACAGCTTCTTGCTCTCCATTTCTTGTGACGGTGCCGCTTAAATCAATAAATGGCTGGCTGTAATAATAAGAGGCAACAGCAGCATCAGCACTTTTGATACTGTAACCCTTGTCACCTTGCAATTGCATTGGCGCATGGCTGGTTAAAGAAAGCTGATAACTAAATTCATTCGTTGCGACAGATAACGTTGCGGGGAAAAGGCCATCTGATCCGCTCAACCATTGCCAATCATCCAGTTTGGCTGTGAATGGCTTTGCGCTAACGTTAGCCAGTTCTGGGTGACCTCTTGACCATTTTTCTGCAGCTTGATGGGCTACTGATGACGTTAATGCTGCATGGGACATATACATTTGTGATGTTGCCCAATTTGATGCTTCTGAATTTGAGCTATCTAAGTTTAAAGCTTCAGAGTTTAATACTTCAGGGTTTAATGCGTTAGGGTTTAATGCGTTAGGGTTTGCAGCATCTAAGTCTGAAATAGCAGACTGTGCAGCTTCGGGCGCAAGTGCAATCCTAAATTGTGTCCACTGAATACCGAGTTGCTCCCCTGATTCAGTCTGCATATTGGCCGTTAAATACCACCACTCTTGGCGAAAATCATCATGACTTAAATGATCTGCAGGAAAAGATAATTGATAACCTGGGGTAACAGTAGCGTATTGGTTTAATTGAGAGGAGGAATCACCCAAAATCCCGCCCATACTAATAGATGATGCAGGCTCTGGCTGACAGGCACTTAACGTGACTAAAGCAATCATGAATATGCTAGCCCGTTGGGCATTGTTGATTACTGTTAACGATATATCGGGCAACCGCTTCATAATGCCTCCTGCTGCAAGCTATTTATCAATGGTTTTCTTGTCTGCCAATATAAAGGAATAGCAATAGCGACAGCACTTGTGGTGAGCGCAATAACAACCACGCGAATGTAGGCATGCCAGTCCCATAGCATGGCGATACTCCAACCGAAGGCCTGCAGAGTGACTTTATTTATCAGCAAATAACCCAAGACTGCTCCTGTTGGCAATGCCACTAAGCAAGTGAGCAATACTATGAGCTGCATCTGCACGAATGTCATCAGTCTTAATTGGCCTTTACTGAGCCCTAAGGCATATAGTTTTGCAAGCGGCGCTTGCCGTGCTTGGGTGAGCATTAAACAGGCACTAAATAAACCAATTGCAGCGACGATGAGAGTGAGGCTATTCAGCACCATAGTGATGGAAAATGTTTGTTTGAACATTGCAATCGCTTGCTGTTTTATTTTGGCTTGATTGTACATTTGCGCAGTGCCAATAAGCTTAGTGTCGACTAATAGTTGTTCAAGTTCAGTAACGTCACCTTGATAACTGGCTGCAATACTTTTGGGTTTTTTAGGCAAGCCTATGTTTTGCCAAAACAGCTGGTCGATCACCACTTGGCCTTTAGGGTTACCATAATCAAAAAATATTCCGCCAATCGTCGGTAGCGATGAATTGGGCTGTGATGTAATGGAGAGCGCTTTGGTAAATGGAGCAATAGAAAAGCTGTCGCCCAAATTCAAACCATATTTAATCGCAATGGGTTCACTAATGAGGATTTGGTTACCTGATTGAAACTCAGACCATAAATCATTGGTTTGGGCTTTTAATGAGCTGGTTACCTTGGTTGAATATAAGTCTCTACTGACAAGTTCTATCGGCATATTTTGATAGGTGGAATTAATTGTCCATTGGTTATATATGCCAGTGACCTTGTCGTTTTGATCTAAAAAGTCATTTATGTCTAAGATTTTATCACTGGCAGGACGCATGTATAAATCCGCATGCAGGCGACTCTCAAGCCAAGTTTTTAACGTGACCTCAAAACTCCCCACTAAGGTATTCATTGAAATGTTTGCAGTTAAGGCTAACAGCATTGCCATCATCGCGAGTGATAAAGGGCCTATGAGTTCTTTGGTTTCTGCAATCATGTAATGCCAAATTCCAGCAGGACAAAGCCGAGCAAGCCATTGACTGATTTTATAGATGGTTAAGGGCAATAAAAGAGGAATGGCAATAATCACAACGCCCATTAACCCTAAGCTAACTTGATATTGCTTTGCGAAAGGGAAGGCAATTGCACAGCAAGCAAGACTAGATATTGCAATTGTAAACTGGATTCGATGGGTTCGGATTAAGTGACTGACTTGGCCTATTTTAGTGCTTATTCTCGCTAGTGGCTGATTGGTCAGTTGTCGATAGAGTGGCAAACATGCCAGCAGGCCTGCGAACAGTGTAAGCAACATCGCTTGAACTAACCATTGCCACTGCCAAGATCCCGGCATAAGTCTGGCGCCATAAAGTTGCTCCAAGGTCATTGCCACCATTGGTTGTAACCATAAACTCAGTTGAAGCCCCAAAATAAAACCGATAATAGAGCCGATTAACACCAGTAAAGTCAGCTCACAGATTAATGCAATCATTAAATGATTTTTTTGAATGCCAAGTTGTAGTAATTGAACCAGTAATTTTTGACGTTTCATTAAGCTGTAGCGGACACCGTTATAGGCGATGAAAAGCCCAACTACAAAGGCAAGCATGCTCATTGCATTAAGGTTTAAATGGAAGCTACGAGTTAACTCTTGCAGCGCTTGGCCTTGGTCTTGCTCGGTAATATTGGCTTGTTGTTGCAATAGATTGCGTTGAGTTATTTGGTTTATCAATGACTCAGGTTCATCAAACAATGCGATGTAAGACAGCTGTTGAGGTTGATTTAACAGTCTTTGTGCCAGAGAAATATCGGCAACAATGGCATTACCAAGTCCTAAGTCATCATCTAAGCCAATCACTTCAAGTTTGATCGGTTTCTGCTTATCTATAGGATCTTGCAGATAAAACTCACCATTAGGTGCCACTTTATTGGCTAATGATTGGCCCATTAATAAAATGTTTTCAGCAGCAAGCAGTTTAGCAATAGGAATATCTGAGTTAACTAGATTGTTTTGCTGACGGGTATTTTCATCATTTGTAATTGATTCATTTACAGTAGCTTGAGTCGTTTGTAGGTTGATTGCCGCAAACAAATCACTGCCTTGAACCTGCCAGCGTCGACCTTCTGGATCTACAGCGAGCCCACTAACTATCGCTAATGCGTTGCTGATACCTGATTGGCGTAATCTAAAATATACCTCTTCGGTTAAATATCGCTCACCTGGATTCGGTGTTATGAGCAAACTTGCACGCTGACTGAGTAACTCGGTTGCTTCACTGTAACTACGAACAGCATTCTCATTGGTTGATTTAACCCCAATCAGTAATGTGACGGCTAAAATGATGCCGAGCAAAATGGCACCAGCTTGCAGTGGAGCATGCTTATAATGAGCCAAGAAAACATTTAAGCTTAATCTTATCTCGGCAAGGCTACTCATGGATTTTTCCTTGCTCTAGATGCCAGCGCCTTTGCATGTAATTAGCACAAGTATCGCTATGGGTTACCATTAATATTGTTGTATTAGCCGCTTGTGCCAATTCACATAGTAACTGCATCACTTGCTGTCCCGCTTTTTCATCGAGATTCCCCGTGGGTTCATCAGCCAGCAATAAACTGGGTTTATGAATGAGGGCTCTTGCTATCGCAACCCGCTGCTGCTGACCGCCTGATAAGGTTTCTACTGGCCTTGCAAGGACTTCACGTAAATCAAGTTGATTGATAAGTTCATCAGCCCAAGGGCTCCACTTGAGTTTGTTTAGCTGTAACGGAAATCGGATATTGTCGAGGACATTGAGTGGGGTAAGTAGATTAAACTGTTGGAATACGATGCCAAGTTGTTGGCGACGAAAGTGGCTCCAATGGTTGTCTTCCCAACACTGGGCTTGCTGGCCTAAAAGCTGTAATTCACCGCTATCGATTTTTTCAAATCCGGCAATAATATTGAGTAAGGTACTTTTCCCTGTTCCGCTAGGACCTGTGAGTGCGATGGTATCCCCAGAGTGCAAGGCTAAATCTACGCAATCGAGAACCTGATGGTATCTGTCGCCGTCAGTAAACCCTTTAGAAACAAGTGAGAGTTGACTAACAAGATTGGTTTCGACTGTTTGCATATTAAGGCCTTGTAAATCTATGAATTACATCATCATACGATAGATTTTATATAAAAGATCGAATATTGATGAACTGAAGAAATCCCTTATAAATCAAGATTGCTACTTTAGTTGTACTATTTTATGTTTCTTGATTAGGCTTTAAATACAATGAAGATTAAATATTTGATTATTGTTTCAGCACATTTGTAATTGCAATCATAGGCTTAAGGGTTATAGTAATAAGGGTGTTTTTTGAGCAGTTCAATCCTTCTTATGATGTATTGGTTAATGTCAGCCCATGATTTACTGTGGGCATGGTATGAATAAGCCAAGTTAAGGAAAACCGCTGTTTAAGATTGGCAATAATCAAATTTTGACTTGTAAATGAGACTTGTATTTATGGATAAAAATAAGCAGATATTACACAGTTTTCGAAGTCGAATTTTGGCTTTTATTGCCTTGCCGCTGATTTTAATCATGACGTTAGTGTATGGCTTTAATGGCTGGATTAATTACTTAGAACATGAAGAAGATGTATATCAACGCCTAGAGCAACAGGCGGTACTTTCTGCTAATCACCTTAATTTTGTTTTGGATTCCGTTCAAAATACGACTCGCGGTCTTTCTGACTATTTAACTTATATCGATAGTAATAATATATATGGTGACATTGAAAAAATTGAGCTGTTATTAATTAATCGACTCCAGCGTAATCCGAGTATTTTTGGCAGTGCGATCGCTTATCGTCCTAATTTTTTGACCGACAAACTTCGTTACGCTCCCTTTGCATATCGGGAAGGTAATGATATCAATATTATCGATATTGGTGCTGAGGCTTACGATTATACCGATGGTAGTTGGAGCTGGTGGACTGATGCGATGAACAGTAACACTGGTGTTTGGTCTGAACCGTATTTTGACGAAGGCGCGAGTAACATCTTAATGGTGACTTATTCTAAAGCTTTCGGGAGTCTTGATGATCGTTACGGAGTCGTTACTGCAGATGTTGCATTAAACAAACTGCCGCAAATAATGAAGATCCCAAGTAAAAATTTAGTCGTTCTTGATGACAACGACAAAGTCATTTTTTACGATTCGGCTAACAGTGATTTAAAAGGCAGTAGTGACAAGTGGCTGTCTGATGACCCACAAAATGATCAATTAAGATCTTTACTGGCAAACAACATAGCTGGTCAAACAGAAGCGATTACTGTTTCAGGCGACCGTTTTCTTGTCAGTGTCGCAATCGTGTCATCGCTAAATTGGCAAGTGGTTATTGCGACCAGTGACAGTGAGCTTAATCAGTATTTTCTATCCAACCTTTCAAGATTAGCCTTCATATTATTGTTGTTATCAATTGCGCTGTTATTCACTAGCATTCTTGCATCTAAACGTTTAAGCCGTCCTCTAGAAAACCTAGAAAATGGCATTATGGACTTTGGTGAAGGGAAAATTGATCGCTTGCCCTCTGATAAAGTTAACATTTCGGAAGTGTCGACATTAACCAATAAATTTAATCAATTAGCTGACCTACTAGCAGAAAGAGAGTTGGCGTTAAAAGACTCTACTGGCAGCCGCTTTGCAAGTCTAATCGATGGTATGAGTGATAAGTCATTTTATTGTTCTTTAGACCCAAAAGGGCAGTTAGCTCAAGTGAGTGATGGAGTAAAGAAAGTACTAGGGGTTGATGCTGATACTTTGAAAAGGAAGTACCAGCGGATGTTTACTGCTGATCCAATTAATGAGGTTAATTGGAATTATATGGAGCACGCACTGGAAGGAAAAATTGTGCCTGCACACCAAGTTGAAATGCTCGCTGCCGATAGCCAAATAAGACGCTTGGATGTCTTTATGCAGCCTCTTGTTGCTGACTCTGGTGACATCATTTCTGTAGAGATGCTATTTACTGATGTGACAGAGCAATTTTCTGCAGCGCTATGGTCAAATGCAGTGATAGAGTCATCGCCTCAAGCCATGTTAATTGTTGATGAACATGGCGGTATTATTTTTACTAATACACGGTGCCAGGAATTATTTGGCTATCCAGCTGATGCACTTTTAGATATTAATGTTGAATTACTATTTCCTGAGCGTTTTAGAGAAAAGCATGATGCAGTTAGGGCTGTCTTTTTAGAGCAAGGGTTAACCCGTTTCACCACCCCGAAAGAAGGTTGGGTGGCGTTAAAATCTGATAACGCAGAAATTAGGGTAGAAATTAACTTAGCCTTACTGCCGATAGCCCATGATGGCAAGAAACAAATTGCTGCCACTATTCGCGATCTCACCAGTCAGATGGCTATCGAACGTAAGATAAAAGACAGCGAAAGCCGTTTTAGAGGCTTGGTGGCTAATATACCGGGTGCAATATATCGAACCCGCATAAGCGATAATTGGACGATGGAATATGTCAGTAATAACATCGCAGACATAACCGGTTATCCAGCCTCAGATCTGATAGAAAGCCATAAACTTCAGTTTAATACCATTATCCATCCTGATGACGATGCCGATTGTTTTACGGCAATATCTCAGGCAATTGAAACTCAGCAAAACTTTGATGTTGAGTATCGCATTTTTCATCGTGATGGTAGCGTCAAATGGATCCATGAGAAAGGCAAAGCCAGCTATGATGAGCAAGGAAAACCATTATGGTTCGATGGCAGTATTAATGATGTCACTGAAAGTAAAAAGGCTTTAGAAGCGATTCAAAACTCACAAAAACAGTTAGAAAATATCACCGAATCCTTACCTAATTTAGTGTATCAAATGATATGGCACTCGGAGACTGAACGAGAGTTTAGCTTCCTCTCTGAGGCGTGTATTAGCATCATCGGTTTTCCTCGCGACATGTTAATGCAAGATTTAGATTTATTAATCGGGCGTATTATTGACACTGAAAGACAAACGGTTATTGATGATTTGTCGGGTAAAGGCGAAGACGGTTTACATTGGGTCACTGAATTTAGGTACCGACACCCCTCTGGTGAGGTGATTTGGTTACAAGCTGGTGCTAAAGGTCAAGCATTAGCAAATGATGCCATTCTCTGGAATGGCTATTTGATGAATATTACCGATCGTAAGAATGCTGAAACTCGTTTAGCTGATAGGGAAAAGCACTTACGCACCTTACTTAATACAGCAGAGATGGGCATTGTTAATATTGATACTCATGGTGTGATTATTAATTGCAATGAGCATTTTGGTCGTAATATTGGCATCAACTCCAATGATTTAGAAGGTAAGCTGTTTTTCGAGTTCATGGTTGTAGAAGATAAAGTATTAGCCAGAGAAAGATTTGATTTGTTAATCAGTGGGGCGTTTGAAAACTTTAATATTGAACCACGGGTACTCAGCCAAAATGGTGAAAACATTTGGATGGACATGACCTTTGCCGCGCTTAAAAATGAGCAAGGAGAAGTGACATCTTCAGTGGTTTCAATGGCAGATATAACCAGTTTAATGACAGTATCAAACGAGTTGAAACAAGCCAAAGACGAAGCTGATGCTGCCAGTAAAGCTAAAAGTGATTTCTTAGCGAATATGTCCCATGAAATTAGAACCCCCATGAACGCCATTATTGGTATGTCACACCTGTGTCTGCAAACCGATTTAAATAAGAAACAACATAATTTTGTTGAGAAAATAGAGCGAGCGTCTAAATCCTTACTTGGGATTATTAATGATATTTTGGACTTCTCAAAAATTGAAGCTGGAAAAATGGAGATTGAAATCGTGCCATTCCAGCTTGATACCATGTTGGAAGATCTCAGTGACATGTTTGCCGCAAAAGCGGCTGAGAAACAATTAGAGTTGCTGTTCTCTGTTGCGCCAAATATTCCGAGTCATTTAATGGGCGATCCGCTCAGGTTAAGTCAGGTGTTGATAAACCTGATGAATAATGCGATTAAGTTTACTGATCGTGGTGAAGTGATTTTAGCGATTGAATCTATTAGTCAGCAAGGTGATGAACTTGAGCTTAAGTTCAGTGTGAGAGATAGCGGTATCGGTTTAACTCCGGAGCAATGCAACAAACTGTTTAAGTCGTTTAGCCAAGCTGACAGTTCAACAACCAGAAAGTATGGCGGAACAGGGTTAGGTTTAGCGATTTGTAAGCAACTTGTAGAGCTGATGGAGGGTGAAATTGGTGTTGAAAGTAAGCGCGGTATCGGCAGCACTTTTTACTTTTCTGCTAATGTCAGTAAGGCTGATGACCTGCAGCTTAAAGTGACTCAAGAGCTGGAAGGGATGGAAATCTTAGTGGTTGATGATAATCAAACCGCACGAGACATTTTGCACACTATGCTTAAAAGCATGGGCTTTAACGTCGCGCTGGCCAAAGATGGCACAGAAGCGATATCAATGTGCCATTCTAATGAATATCAACTAGCCTTAATTGATTGGAAAATGCCAGGGCTTGATGGCCTTGCTACAGCTGAAACCATCATCCAGCAAAGTGCAAACCCACCGCTTACCATTATGGTTTCAGCTCATGCAACAACGGAATTTACAGATTCTATCAATGACATGGGAATTAATGGCTATATAACCAAACCTGTTAGCGCGTCTCGTTTGCTTGATGCCATTATGTCGGCGCTAGGTAAGCAAGGGCATATGCCAGTTAGGGCAAAAGCCACAGAGCTTAATGAGGCCTTATTACAGCAATTGAATGGTAAAAAAATATTGTTAGTTGAAGATAACGATATGAATCAAGAGGTCGCCACAGAGTTTTTAGAGCAAGTGGGAATTGATTTAACGATTGCTGATAATGGTCAGATTGGCTTAGATAAATTAGCTCAGCAAGAATTTGACTTAGTATTAATGGATTGCCAAATGCCAGTCATGGATGGTTATACCGCCACAGAACAGTTGCGAAAGAATCCTGCGTACGAAACTTTACCTGTTATTGCAATGACGGCTAATGCGATGGCGGGAGATAAAGAAAAGTGCCTCAGTGTAGGGATGAATGACCATGTGGCTAAGCCGATAGAGGTTGCTTTACTTTATCAAACTTTACTTAAATATTTAGGTGATAAAGTCAGCGGTATCGAGTTAGCCACCCCTGAAAAAACTGCCAATATTAAAGTGGAAACTTGGCCACAACACCCAGATATTGATGTCGATCGTGGTTTGCAACTGGTGCAGAACTCAGCCAGATTATATCGAAAGATTTTAACTCGTTTTGTTGAAGGTAAACGCAATATTGCAACGCAAATAGCAGCCGCGATAGAAGCTGATAATCGAGAGGATGCTGTTAGGTTTGCTCATACTCTTAAAGGTTTATCGGGTAATTTAGCCAGTAATAAACTGTCTGAGCTTGCTGCGGAACTTGAAAAGAACTTGATTGACGAAGTTGAGTTTTCAGTTGAACTTAATGCCATTGATATGCTGGTGAGGTCATTATGTGAAGCCATAGATCTGTGGTTGAATAATAATGAGTCAAAAGTAAAGACTGAGTCAGCTGATCTCATTAGTAACGATGCTTTTCTCAGTTTATTAGATGAACTGTTGGTGTTGCTAGATGACGGTGATGCGAGTGCAATCGATATGATTGATAGCCTAGAGATGCAGGTGAATCATCAAACCTGGGATCAATTAAAACCAGTAGGGTTAATGATTAAAGGTTATCAGTTTGAAGATGCGGTTGAGTTGATTAAGCAAATTCGTCAACACTCCTCCCAAGCAACAGATTAATATTAAGCAAAGATATAGGTAATTAACATGGAAAAAGCGACTGTGCTGATAGTTGATGATACGCCTGAGAATATCGATATCTTAGTCGGGATTTTGGGTAGTGATTACAAAATCAAAGTTGCCATAGATGGGCCTAAAGCGCTAGCTCTCGCACAAAAATCATCTCCTGATTTAATATTGCTTGATGTAATGATGCCTGGAATGAATGGGTATGAAGTATGTCAAAAACTGAAAAATGAACCGTTAACCTGCCATATTCCAGTGATATTTGTGACTGCACTTTCTGATACTGAAGATGAAACTAAAGGCTTTGCGCTCGGCGCAGTTGATTATATTACTAAACCTGTCAGCCCAGCAGTCGTTAAAGCGCGGGTTAAAACACATTTAAGCTTGTACGACCAAAAAAGGTTATTAGAGTCGGAAGTGGAACATCGTACTAAAGAGCTAAAAGAAACGCGTTTTGAAATCATTCGCAGATTAGGGCGAGCTGCAGAATACAAAGATAATGAAACAGGATTGCATGTTGTTCGTATGAGTCATTATGCAAGATTACTTGCTATGGCTGCAGGGCATTCCTCTCGGTTTTGTGAACTGCTATATAATGCAGCGCCTATGCATGACATCGGTAAAATCGGTACACCAGATGCCATTCTCAAGAAACCAGGAAAGCTAGATGCGGATGAGTGGAAAGAAATGCAAGCTCATGCAGCAATCGGTGCTGAAATCATTGGTGAACATGATGACCCTTTATTACAAATGGCCAAAAGAATTGCTATTAGTCATCATGAAAAGTGGGATGGCAGTGGCTATCCTTACGGGCTTGTTGGTGAAGATATTCCGATTGAAGGGCGTATTATTGCTATCGCTGATGTGTTTGATGCACTGACATCGGCAAGACCTTATAAGAAAGCTTGGACAGTGGAAGATACGTTGAGTTTGATTGAGAAAGAATCAGGTAAGCACTTTGATCCAGAACTGGTTGAGAAATTTAAATCTGTCATGGATGATGTGAAATTGATCAAAGCCGAGCATGAAGAGTCATTCTAGCGTGTTATAAAATATTGTTTCTTAATATCTTAT